>CALIEL010000381.1 GCA_938022235.1 Oribacterium parvum | reverse complement strand
CCCCTTGATATAACGTGCCTTTTTTCTTTACAAAGGGCTTGATTCCCAGATGGAACCTAAAACTTCTATATTGGAATAAAATATCGGCAGTTCGAGATGCTTTAACTTCCCGGTCTCATAAACACATTTGCACCCATATAGCATATCCCCTACATCACTATGTAAAGTCATGATTCTTCGGGTGAGTTCATTCGTTTTGAACATTCGTTTCATAAAAATTCCGGCAAAGGTAGACGGAATTCTATACGGGAGAAGTTCATTTTTATAGAAGCTTAAGTCTACTCCTCTCGCCTTAACCACCTGAATGGTTTCTCTTATTGCCTTTACTGTAATAGACAGGGCATGGGCATCCTTCATCAAATTAAGAGCAAGCTGCGCCGGGTGTTCAATTTTCCCTTCCCGGGCAGCAGAAGAGGTGACCCCTGCATTGATAGCCATATGAAGCCATATCCATTCCACCATGTCGTGAGGAATCTCCGTTTTCAAATCTGCAGAAGCGAGAAGAGCTGTTAAAGCTTTGTAATTGGAAATCCCTGCTTTTCCCTCACCTTCCAGCATGATGTGGTCAAAGAGAACACAATCCAACACATTTCCTGCAAGGTGTCCGCCGGCAGTAGGGAAGCCGATAATATAAGGATAAGCACCCACTATTTCATCAATCTCTTCCCGACTGTTCCAAAAGTTACAAAATAAAATCAGACTTCCTGTAATATGGTTCTGTGAAAGTGTCGCTATCGCATCCTTTATTTTCCCGCTTGCCACACTCAAAATAATAAAATCATACTCTGTATTCGGCTTGGTAAGATTCACCTTGTATTGATCTGCTTTTTCTTCTCCTTTTTTGTTATAGCGTCCATCTAATAAACTGATATTTAGACTTTCCTGTGCCTTCGATTTTTTCTCTTCTCTCAGCAAATGTTCGACTTGATGCCCTGCTTTTTGGAACACATAGCCGTAAGTTGTGCCTATGACTCCAAGACCCACTATGCATATTCTCATAAATTCTGCCTCCTTTCTTCTATTTTCCATCCGATTATCCAGGCAAGAACCAGAAGATAATTTTCCACAGCGCCAATCAAATTTACCATTTGATGCATCTTAAGATAATGGACAAAATGATTGCTTCCGATACCGATTCCGCCGAGAATGAGAGCCAGCAAAATGGATTTTAGATAGGTCCAATTGTAGTGCCTATACGACGTAATCAATATGACTAAAACGGCAATATTCCAAAAGCCGATTTCTCTCTGCCATCCTGTAGAAATTCCATACGCAGAGTTTCTTCCCATATATTCCGGTGCGAAAATCTGTAGGATCGCCGCACCGGATATCGCTATGATAAGAATGATAAACAGCACGCGCAAGAAAAGATTCATTTTTTTCTGATGCATTGACTAGACCTCCTTAAACTCACAGATTGCCTTAGACTTCTGGAAATTACCTATTACAATTCCCCTACTCCATTCTCTTTTCCAGTTCTCTGATAGACAGAAAACGAAGAAATGTGACTGCCACAAGAGAAAGAAAGACACCCGAAATACCAATCATCATTGCTGCTCCCCGTCCGACACCCATTCCGCTCAGACTCCCAAGACTATCCGCAGCTAAGCCGGAAACTGCATAGGCAAGAACATATCCCATCTGAGAAAGAAAACCTATAAATCCCCAAGCTCTGCCCTGTAAAGCATCCGGTATATTTGTCCTGCAAAGATAATCCATGCAGTTGTTGCAAAGAGGCAAGGTAGCAAAGAAAAAGAAACCAAATATACTGATGCTGACCAGATTTTCAAATATTGACATACCGATCATAAAGATTCCCGCCATAAAAAAGGAGATTTGAAGAACTTTTCCATATTCTTTCTTAATGCCGAAACCTCCGAGAAGTATTCCCGATACAAGCATTCCACTTGCACATAGGGTTTCTACAATGCCCAGCACCTTGGAGTCTGAAAAAGAAAGAATCATCGGCTCAACAAGAATTTGCAAAGTCCCAAGAAACAGGGTAATCAGAGAAGAACACAGGACAAGCACAAAAACGCCTTTCTCTATGTGGATTGCTCTCCAGCCTTCTTTCATGCTTTCCAAAAATGACTGCTTCTCTGTAGGCTGTTTTGCTTTTATCCCTTGCCTTACAATAAAGGTCGTTGTAATCGTAACAAAGAAGGTAGATACATCAATGAGCAGCAACAGGGAAATGTCATGATACGCCAGCAATAGGCCTGCTATAACGGGCGAGAACAGATATCTGGCACTTCCTGCCAAAGACACTAATCCGGAGGCTTTGGAAAACTCCTCCTTGGATAATAAATCCGTGATCGTTGCTCTGTAAGAAGGATCTAAAAGGGAAGAAAATATGGCACTGACGAACACGCCTATACATATCTGAACGAGGTTTGCTTCTCCATGTAGCATGCAGAGGAAAATGTAAAGGATGCCAAGTCCTGAACAACCGTCTCCAATCATCATCAAAACTCTTCTATCGTAACGGTCAGCCAACACTCCTGCCGGAACAGTGAAAAGAAGGGTAGGCAGAAATCCAAGTAAAGTCACCAAGGCCATTCCTGCCG
>CALIEL010000380.1 GCA_938022235.1 Oribacterium parvum | reverse complement strand
CTTAGAGCGTTTTACAGCGGAATTTTTAAAGAGACTGTAAACCCAGGAAGAAGGAGAAAACATGGCTGCAGCAAATATGAAGTCAGTGAAACTCCGTATTAAAAGCATCCAGAATACCATGCAGATTACCAAGGCCATGGAGCTGGTAGCTTCCTCTAAGCTTCGAAAGGCAAAGGAAAAGGCGGAGAATACCAAACCGTATTTTCAGACTTTAAAGAAAACTCTTTCTGAGATTGCCAATGGAAATACAGATTTTTCTTCTCCCTATACCAAGAAAAACAGCTCCGAAAAGTGGTGCTATGTATTGATTGCGGGAGACCGTGGTATGGCGGGAGGCTATAATGCCAATCTTTTCCGTACCCTGGAGGAAGAAATCAAGGGCAAGGAATTTGCTTTGTTCCCATTAGGAAAGAAAGCCTTAGAGTATGGACGGCAGAAGAAGTATGAGCTGTTTAATGACAGCTATACTCATGTTGGAGAGGTTGGAATTTCCGACTCTTACAGCATTGCCCAGAAAATCTGTGAAGCCTATAAAAATCAGGAATTCGGCCATGTGGCATTGATCTATACGGATTTTGTGTCCATGATGAGCCAGAAGGCAGGAGCTATTTCTCTCTTGCCCTTGTCTGATTTTAAAGAGGAAAGCGAAGAAGAAGCGAAGAAGATTCGTAACCTGATTCTCTACGAGCCAAGTGGAGAAGATGTTTTTAATGCGATAGTACCGGAATATCTTGCAGGGCTGGTCTATAGCGGAATTTGTACTTCTGTTGCCAGTGAGCTGGCGGCAAGAAGAACGGCTATGGAGGCGGCTACAGATAACGCCGGAGAGATGATTGATAAATTAAGTCTATTCTACAATAGAGCAAGACAGGCAAGTATTACCCAGGAAATCACGGAAATCGTTGCCGGTGCGGAAGAGTTGTAGTGTAGAAAAAGGAGAGATACATGACAGAAAAACATGTAGGAAAGGTTATACAGGTCATGGGTGCCGTCCTGGATATTCGATTCCAGGAAGGGGAACTCCCCTCCTTATTGAACGCAATTTCCATTCAGCTTGGAGATACCGAGCTTATTGCGGAGGTTGCACAGCAGTTGGGAGATGATGTGGTACGTTGTATCGCAATGAGTTCCACCGATGGCTTGGTTAGAGGAATGGAAGCTGTTGATACAGGAAACCCCATTACAGTACCTGTTGGAGAGCCCTGCTTGGGAAGAATCTTCAACATTTTAGGAAATCCTGTAGATGAAAAACCTGCCCCTGAGACAGAGGAAAGATGGGCGATTCACCGTCCGGCTCCTTCTTTCGAGGAGCAGACTCCTGCTACAGAGATCCTGGAGACAGGTATCAAGGTAGTAGACCTGATTTGTCCTTACGCAAAGGGAGGAAAAATCGGACTTTTCGGTGGTGCGGGAGTAGGTAAAACCGTATTGATCATGGAGCTGATCCACAACGTGGCAACAGCCCACGGCGGTATTTCCGTATTTACCGGTGTAGGAGAGCGTACTCGTGAGGGTAACGATCTTTACGGAGAAATGAAGGAAAGCGGCGTTTTGGATAAGACTGCCCTGGTTTACGGACAGATGAACGAGCCGCCCGGAGCGAGAATGAGAGTTGCTCTTTCCGGTCTGACCATGGCGGAGTACTTCCGTGATGTGAAGCACCAGGACGTATTGCTCTTCATTGATAACATTTTCCGTTTTACCCAGGCAGGTTCAGAGGTATCCGCACTTCTCGGAAGAATGCCTTCTGCGGTAGGATATCAGCCAACACTGGCAACAGACATGGGTGCTTTGCAGGAGCGTATTACTTCCACAAAGCAGGGATCTATCACCTCCGTTCAGGCGGTTTATGTGCCTGCGGATGACCTTACCGACCCGGCGCCTGCAACAACATTTACCCACTTGGATGCGACCACCGTATTGTCCAGAGATATCGCAAGTAAGGGAATTTACC
>CALIEL010000379.1 GCA_938022235.1 Oribacterium parvum | reverse complement strand
GCCTTTACCTTAAACAATACCTGCGTGGCACCCCCCAGAATGCTGATTGCTTTCCTGGAGAACCATTTACAGGAAGACGGAACGGTAACCATTCCTAAGGCTTTACAGCCCTATATGGGTGGCAAGGAAGTTTTGGTTCCCAAGTTCAATTCCGTAGAAAAAGAAAAAAATGCATTAAAATAAAGTTTTTTACAAATATTGTAACGGTGATGCCGCTTCTTTTGTCCTATCAGAAGAAGCGGTTTTATCGTTGTGAAAACATTCTCATTGCGTAGGAAGGGGCTATCCTCTATACTAGCTTAATATTAGGGAAAGTAGGCTTTTCGCATAGAAAGGAAAAAAATGGAACCCATTATTTCCGTGAGGGATTTATATAAAATATTCAAGATAGGGGATACGGAGGTATATGCCTTAAACGGATTGAACTTTGACATCTATCAGGGCGAATTCATTGCCATTGTGGGTACCTCAGGTTCCGGAAAGTCAACCTGCCTGAATATGCTGGCAGGTCTGGAAAAGCCCAGTAAGTGCAGCATCACCATTACCGGAGAGTCCATTGAAAAAATGAATGAGAAACAGCTGGTGGCTTTTCGAAGGATGCATGTAGGCTTCATTTTCCAAAGCTACAACCTGATTCCCTTTCTAAATGCTATGGAAAATGTAGCTATGCCACTGATGTTTCGAGGGGTTTCCAAAGAGGAAAGAAACAAAAAGGCTTTGGAATATCTGGAACTTATGAACATCGGAAAGGAAGCCAACCGTTCTCCCAACCAGATGTCCGGAGGACAGCAGCAAAGAGTGGGTATAGCCAGGGCCTTGGTGATTGATCCGGAAATTATATTTGCGGACGAGCCTACCGGAAACCTGGATTCCCATACCACCGAAGAGGTTTTGGCCTTGATGCGAAACATTGTAGAAAAGCAAAGAAAAACTCTGATTATGGTTACCCATGATCCCCATATCGCATCCTGGGCTGACCGACAGTTAAGAGTGGTGGACGGAAGGATTGTGGAAACCGTCATTCGAAAAGAAAGCAAAATCGAAGAAGAAATTTTACGGGAAAACGGTGCCCCGCCCTATACCGTTGTGGATAAGCCGGAGGAAACGGCGGATTTTCCAAAGATAAAAGATAATGCGGCGAAGCAGTAAGAAGGAGAAGCAAGATGAAAGAGATAAATAACAGCAGTAAGAAGATGTCGAAGGGGTTCACCAAGACAATCGATAGAAAGAAAAACATGGGGAAAACCCTATTTTCACTCTTTTTGTGTCTTAGCCTTATGCTTCCGTTTTTTAGTCAAAGAAGCTATGCCGGCTATGTGAATACCAATCTAAATACCTTTATTCATGATGTGCAGGATGTGCCCACAGGCTATCCTGGGCAGGAAATGGAAGTAAAGGTTCGTATCGGTTACAACGGCTTAAACGGTTTAAGTAATCCCAATTCCGATGTGATTAATAACGTCAGAGTGCGTTTATCCAATGACCAAAGCTACCTGACTACTCAGAACAGCCCCCAAAAGACACAAAAGAACAATCCTTACAAGGATTCTTCCGATGAAGATGAGCAGGGCGAGGCACAGAAGGATGCCTGGGAAGAGGGCTATAAGGCCGGAAAAAACAATGCCTATAACAATGGTCTGAACTATGTTTATCCGGTGGATGGAGGAGTTTATCCCTTCGAAGTGAATGCATCTCTTTTCACCCAGGAGCAGAAATTGGGAAGCCTCAAGAAAGGAGAATATAAGGAGCTATCCTTTAAGGTGAATGTCCGTTCCGATGCATTGAAGATGAAGGACAGCAACGGAAATACCAGTGACGGCTATTTCGGTGTACCCTTTACCATCTGGTATGATGTACCGGGAGCTAGCCAGACTCAGAATAAAACCGAGTTTGTAAACGTTTTCATCACGGAAAGCGGAGAGGTAAAGGATTCCGGAACCAAGACTGTGGCCCAGGCCTTTGTGGTGGGAGAGAACCAGAGTACTCCCGTGGGAACCTATCCAACTGCCATGAACTACAATGTGAACTTCCGAAACCAAAGTGGAAAAACTCTTTATGATGTAAAGATTAAGATGAATATGTCTTTGGCGGAAAAGGAAGCTGTACAGCTTACCGCTGCGGCAAAGGCGGAGGCGGTGAAGGATTTCCCCTTCTCCATTAATGAATCCAACTACGACAGAGACTATGCTAAGGTGGAAAAGGGAGAGGTGATTTCTCCTGCTTATTCCATGGCCATTAAGCAAAACGCTGCCACCGGATTTTATCCCCTGTCCTATACGGTAAGCTATAAGCTGGCGCCGGGAAGTACGGTGTCTGTTACGGATACCTACTCCTTCTTTGTTAATGTAAAGAACCCCAATATGGTGGATGTGGAGAAGGAAAAGCTGAGAGACTTTAATGCCAACGACCGTAGTAAGGCCAGAATCATTGTGGATTCCTACAGAACGGAGCCGGAAAAGGTTTATGCCGGAGACGAGTTCACCTTGATTTTAAATATGAAAAATGCATCCAGCTCCATTGCGGCAAGCAATATTCTCTTTACCCTGACCTCGGAAAAGGCTCAGGAACAGACCGTGTTTGCCATTTCCGAAGGTTCCAACTCCTACGTGGTGAATTCCCTTGCGGCGGGAGCCAGCACGGAGCTTAGACTGAATGTAAAGGCCAATGCAGGAGTGGATCCCAAATCTTATATTTTGACTATTAATGAAAAATACGATTCTCCCGACTTTAAGAATGCGGAGGAGAAGGTGGATATTGATATTCCGGTTAATCAGGTGGCAAGAATGGGATTTTCCAACTTTGATGTGAATCCCTCCAGTGTGCCTGTGGGCAATGAAGCCAACGCCATGTTCAGTATCAACAATACCGGACGTGTAATGCTCTACAATGTTACCGCCAATTTTGAAAATGACTACATCAAAAAGACCACGGCTTATGTAGGAAATATTAAGCCAGGAGAAACAGGATCCGTGGATGTTATGCTTTCCGCCGTTAAGGCAACGGATGGGGAGACTACCATTCCTGTAGAGATTTCCTATGAGGATGTAAACGGAAATAAGGCCACGGAAAAAACCGAAATTACTTTGACGGTAACGGAAGCGGCGGAGGCCGAATCCATGGATGATGCGGGTGGAGCCAGCAGAGATCTTACAGAAACAAAACCGACTTCATCCCTACCGATTAAGGGTATTGGCATAGGAGGAGCAGTAGTTGCTGTTGTGGGAGGAGCCGCCTATTTCATCCGTAAGAAAAGAAAGAAGAGCTAAATGAAGGTAGTAGATTTATTTCTCTTGGCCATTAACAACTTAAAACGAAGAAAGTTTCGAACGGTACTTACGGTTTTGGGTGTAGTCATCGGTACTTCCTCCATTGTAGTCATGGTGAGTCTGGGACTAGGGATGAGTGAATCTCTTTTGCAGTCCTTTAAAAACTCCGGGTCGCTAACGAAAATTAACATTAGTAATTACGGAGGAATGGCGGATAATACCGGTAAAAAAGCGGCGGTACAGCTAACGGATGACAGCCTGAAGCAATTGGAGACTATCCCCCATGTAACCGGTGTTTCCCCCTCCCTGGAGGTGCCGATTACCGCAAAATTCGGAGCCTATGAGGCCAATTACAGTATTCGGGGGGTTTCTCAGGCGTATTTTTCTCAGATGAAATTAAAGGAGGGAACTACACCTCCTGCCGGAGATTCTGAACTGACATTGGTCTACGGCAATACGGTAGGAAGCTCCTTTCATAAGGTGAAGAACTGGCAGGACAGTTATGTGGCCAACCCTATGAAGGATACTATTTTCTACATTTTCCCGGAAAAGCAGGTATCCAATCCTAACGGAGTCAGCAAAGACCAGCCGGAGACAGCAAACAATAAGCCTCAGAAAAAATACATTCTTAAGACAGCCGGTATCATGGAAGGTACAGCAGAGGATTACAGTGAGGAATCCATGTATGCCTATGCGGATATTGACACCCTGAAAGCTTTCTTAAAGAAGATTTATAAGAAGGACCTGGTTCCGGATCCCAAGACGGGAAAGAACGGAAAGCCTCTTCGTTACTATGTCTACGATGAAGCCTATGTTTTCGTAGATGATATGAAAAATGTATCCGAGGTTCAGAAGACGATTACGGATATGGGGTACTCTGCATACTCTAACCTGGAATGGTTAAAGCAAAGCCAGGACTCCATCAACATGGTACAGATGGTTTTGGGAGGTATCGGTGCAGTTTCCTTACTGGTTGCAGCCATCGGAATCATGAACACCATGATGATGTCCATTTTCGAAAGAACCAAGGAAATCGGTGTAATGAAGGTTTTGGGATGTGATATGGGAGATATCCGGAATATGTTCCTGACAGAATCCGCCCTTATCGGATTTTTCGGAGGCTTAATCGGAATTGTCCTAAGCTACGGTATTTCCGCTATCATCAACAGTTTAACCGGCGGCGGAGGAAGCGATGTGCTGAGCGGCTTTACCAATGGCGGAGAAGGACAGCTTTCCCTGATTCCGGCTTGGCTTGCTCTTTTTGCTATCGGCTTTGCCATGCTGGTGGGTATGCTATCCGGCTACTTCCCCTCTGTAAGAGCCATGAAGTTAAGTCCTCTTGCGGCTATCCGAAACGAGTAAGGAATCAGTATAAAGAAATATAGAATTGTCTTAGAGAAGGCAGAAGAGTGAAAACTAAGCCCTCTAAACCTTGTTTTATGAATGGGGAAATGATACAATTTCCCCATTCTTTTTCTATTCTTATCAGGGATTTTCCGCGGAAGTCGGGAAGATTTGCAGTTAAGTTTAGAGAGAAGTAAGCTAGAAATATAAAAAATTTTGAAACAAAGGAAAGTATAAAAGAGAGAAGGAAAAAGGGATGCTGAAAATTGCAAAATTCGGAGGAAGCTCCTGCGCCAGCGGAGAACAGTTTCGTAAGGTAAAAGAAATCGTTATGGAGGATCGGGAAAGACACTATATTGTGGTTTCCGCACCGGGAAAACGAAATGATAAGGATACGAAGGTGACAGATTTGTTGCTGTCTTTATATGATGCGGTACAGAACAAGTCCGGTGCAGAGGAAATTTTAGAGAAGATTAAAAATCGTTTCCGGGATATTATTTCCGATTTGGATTTGTCCCTTTCTCTGGAGGATGATTTTCGGGAGATTTACGAGAAGCTTCTGGCAGGAGAGAGCAGAGACTATGCCGCATCCCGGGGAGAATATTTAAATGCCAAGTGTATGGCGGATTTCTTGGGCTTTCCCTTTGTGGATGCCAAGGATATGATTTTCTTTTTAGAGGACGGAAGCTGCGATTTTGAAAAAACGGAGATAATGTCCAGAGAGGTCTTAAAGGACTTGGACTATGCGGTAATCCCCGGCTTCTACGGAGCCAATGGGGAGGGAGCAACCATTACCTTCTCCAGAGGAGGCTCAGATGTTACCGGTTCATTGATTGCTGCGGCAGTTCATGCGGATCTTTATGAAAACTGGACCGATGTATCAGGCTTCCTGGTGGCGGATCCTCGCATCGTAAAAAACTCGGAAGTTATCGATTACATCACCTACAGAGAATTACGAGAGCTTAGCTATATGGGAGCCGGTGTTCTCCATGAGGATGCCATCTTTCCGGTACGAAAAGAGGGAATTCCCATCCAGATTAAAAACACCAATGCAACCCAGGATCACGGCACCATGATTGTGGCCAATACCCTGAAAAAGCCCAGATTTATCATTACCGGAATTGCCGGAAAGAAGAATTTCTGCTCCATCAACATTGAAAAAGCCATGATGAACGCGGAAATCGGATTTATTCGAAAGGTGCTTTCCGTAATCGAGGAGAACGGTATTTCCGTAGAACACACTCCTTCCGGTATCGATACCTTAACTCTGTTCATTCATCAGGAGGAGCTGGAATCCCATGAACAGAAGGTTTTACAGGGAATCCAGAGGGCAGTTAATCCGGATCTGATTGAATTGGAGGCGGATTTGTCCCTGATTGCGGTTGTAGGACGAGGAATGAAGTCCTCTCGCGGTGTGGCAGGACGTATTTTCTCTGCCCTTGCTCATGAGTACATTAATATCAAGATGATCGACCAGGGCTCTTCCGAGTACAACATCATTATCGGTGTGAAAAACGAAGACTTCAATGCGGCGATTAAGGCGATTTACAATATGTTTGTTTTATCGGTATAAATTTTTTGTAGCAGAAAAGCCTTCTTGAAATAGGAAGGAATGTCTTGGGAAGGGAGAAAATGACTTCCTTTCCAAGATGTAGGAAGAGAAAGTGAGGGCTATGGACATTCTTGTCATAGGCGGAGGACCGGCGGGGATGATGGCGGCCATCTATGGGAAAAAGGAGGCCGGAAATCGAGAGGTCGTTCTTTTCGAAAAAAATGAAAAGCTGGGGAAGAAGCTTTTTATCACAGGAAAAGGAAGGGGAAACTGGACCAATTCCTGTGAGGAGAGCGTTTTTATGGAGAAAATCCTTCGAAATCCCCGGTTTTTTATGGGGGCCTTTCGGAACTTTAACAATCAGGATGCCATTGCCTTTATGGAGAAAAATGGCTGTGCGCTGAAGGAAGAACGGGGAGGCCGCATTTTCCCGGAGAGCAATAAGGCCTTTTCTCTAACAGACGGCATGAAGAAGGCTCTACAAAAGGAAGGGGTAAAGGTCTGCCTGAATAAAAAGGTGGACTCTATCAGGAAAAAGGGAGATGTTTTTCTGATTAAGGGAAATTTTCCGGAGGTGGAAGCCAAGAAAGTTATTATCGCCACCGGAGGACTAAGCTATCCCTCTACGGGCTCCACGGGAGACGGCTACGACTTTGCCAAGGCCTTTTCCATAGGGGTGACGAAAACCTATCCCTCTTTGGTGAAAATGGAGGTTTTGGAGGAGGATGTGTACCCGCTTTCCGGTCTGAAGCTAAAGCATATCGGTCTGAAAATCTTAAATGAAAAGGGAAAATGCCTCTTCGAAAAGACAGGAGAATTATATTTTCAAAAGAACAGCCTATTAGGACCGGTGGTTTTATCCGCCAGTGCGGCCCTAAGTTCGGAGATTTCCGAAGCTCCTATGGGAAGCTATCAAATCGCTATTAACCTTAAGGCGGAAATGGGACAGGAGCAGTTTGACAGCTTTTTCCTAAGAGACTGTGAAAGCAAGGGAAAGGAAAAGCTCTATCAGCTTTTAAAATCCTATCTTCCTGCTCAGCTTTATCCCATTTTCCTGAAACGCTTGGAAAAGCAGGGCGTGTCTTTAGAGAAAAAAAGCTCGGAGCTGAAGAAAGAGGAACGAAGGAAGATTTTAAATCTCTTTTACAGCTTCCCCTTTACAGTGCAGGGGCTGGGAGGCTTTCCGGAAGCCATAGTCACCAAGGGTGGCGTGGAAACCACGGAGCTTTCCAAGAAAAGTCTTGAGGCCAAGAAGGTTCCGGGACTTTACTTTGCGGGGGAGGTAGTGGATCTGGATGCCTATACCGGAGGATTTAATATGCAAATCGCCATCTCCACCGGTGTTTTAGCAGGACAATCCGCAGGAAGATCCCTAAAAGAAGAGCAATAAAAATGCAATAAAAAAATAATAAGAAAAGCTATAAGTAGAGCTATAAGTTGAGCAGTAAGATGAAGCTGTAGAGAAGAGACCTTTGATAAGCGTCTGTAAGACAAAGCTTTTCAGAAAAAAGAAAGGAAGAACACATGCCATACACAATAGCCATAGACGGACCGGCAGGGGCGGGTAAATCCACCATTGCAAAATTACTATCGAAAAGCCTGGGCTTTTATTATGTAGATACCGGGGCACTGTATCGTGGCCTTGCTTATGGAATAGCGGAAAAGGGAATTCCCTTTACAGCGGAAAAAAGCATAGAAGAAGCTCTTCCCGCCCTACAGGTGGACTTGGCATACGAAGGGGAAAAGCAAAAGGTTTTTTGTAACAAAGAGGATTGTACGGACTACATCCGTACTCCGGAGCTGGGACAGGGAGCCTCCATGATTTCTCAATACGGCTGTGTTCGGGAAAAACTGCTGGATTTACAGAGAAATGTAGCCAAAGAGCATTCCTGTGTAATGGATGGAAGAGATATCGGTACGGTGGTTTTGCCGAAGGCAAATAAAAAGTTCTATTTAACCGCTTCTCCCGAAATTCGGGCAGAAAGACGTTGGAAGGAGCTTTTGGAAAAGGGAGAAAAAATCAGCCTTGAACAGGTGCTTATGGAAGTAAAGGAAAGAGATCACAGAGACAGCACCAGGGCCATTGCCCCCTTGAAAAAGGCGGAGGATGCCATTGAAATCGATAGCAGTACTTTGTCTATTTCTGAAGTTGTGGATAAGATGTTAAGCTATTGTGTGGGAAGTGAGGAATAAAATGGAGGCGGTCCTGGCGAAAAGTGCAGGCTTTTGCTTTGGGGTGGAACGGGCTGTGGATGCGGTCTATCGTGTTCTTTCCGAGGAAGAGAAGAAGGATGAGTCGGAGAGACGACCGATTTATACCTATGGAGCCATAGTGCATAACGAGCAGGTGGTAAAAGCCCTGGAGGATAGAGGGGTTAAGCTTTTAAAGACAAAGGAAGAGCTGTCCCGTTTGGAAAAAGGAATTTTGGTGATTCGCGCCCATGGGGTAGGAGAAGAGATTTACAAACTGCTTCAGGGAAAAGATATCGAAATTGTGGACAGTTCCTGTCCCTATGTACGAAAGATTCAGCGTCTTGTGCGGGAACACAGTGAAAAGGGAGAAAGAGTCATTGTAATGGGTGACCCGGAGCATCCCGAAGTGCAGGGAATCCTAGGCTGGGGAAAGGGAGACGTGAAGGCTCTAAAGGGCATAGAAGAGGTGGAGGCACTGCCGGATGGAGAGGGGCAGGAAATCTTTGTAGTGGCTCAAACTACTTTTCATATTGATAAATTCAAACTAGTTCTTGCGCTTTTTAAAAAAAAGGGGTATCATGTTTCTGTTATCAATACGATTTGCAACGCAACTTTCGAAAGGCAGTCAGAAGCAAAGGAATTAGCTGGACGATCCGACGCCATGGTGGTGATTGGTGGAAGCAGTTCATCTAACACAAAGAAGTTATTTGAGATATGCCGGGCGATATGCCCTAATACCCAGCTGATACAAACGGTGAAAGATCTTAAATTCAACTCGGATGAAGCGATTCGCAACGTAGGTATCACAGCAGGGGCAAGCACCCCAAAAGAAATAATAGAGGAGGTTCTAACTTATGTCAGAAATGAGTTTTGAACAAATGCTTGAGGAATCATTAAAGTCGGTTCATGCGGGGGAAATCGTTACAGGAACTGTTATCAGTGTGAAGCCGGATGAGATCGCACTGAACATCGGATACAAGTCCGATGGAATTATGACCAGAAGTGATTACAGTGCAGACAACCAATTAGACTTAACTACAGTAGTATCTGTAGGAGATGAGATTGAGTGTAAGGTTAAGAAGGTCAATGACGGTGAAGGTCAGGTCGTTCTTTCCCACAGAGACGCTCTTCAGTCTAAGGCTTCCGAGGAGTTAAGAAAGGCATTTGAAGAGAATGCTATTCTTACCGGTAAGGTAGTACAGGTTGTTAAGGGCGGATTGAATGTAGAAGTGGACGGAGCAAGAATTTTCGTTCCCGCTTCCTTAGTATCCGATAGCTTTGAAAGAGATTTAAACAAGTATCAGGGACAGGACAT
Organism: Oribacterium parvum; assembly: GCA_938022235.1. Lineage (GTDB taxonomy): Bacteria > Bacillota > Clostridia > Lachnospirales > Lachnospiraceae > Oribacterium > Oribacterium parvum_A. Next base: position 3,659 of record CALIEL010000379.1, on the reverse strand, counting down.
TCAGTTTGTTATTACCGAGTTCAATCCAGCCAAGAGAAGAATTATTGGAGACAGAAAGCAGATTATGTCTGCTATGAAGAAAGAGCAGCATGACAAGCTCTTCTCTGAGTTACAGGAAGGCGATATCCGTACCGGTGTGGTTAAGAATCTTACCGACTTCGGTGCATTCATCGACCTTGGCGGTGCAGACGGACTTCTTCACATCTCCGAGATGAGCTGGGGAAGAATCGAGAATCCGAAGAAGCTCTTTAAGCCGGGACAGGAAGTAGAAGTTCTGGTTAAGGAAATCAGCGGAGAGAGAATCGCATTAACCAGAAAGTTCCCCAACGAGAACCCATGGAAGGATGCAGAGAGCAAGTATGCCGTAGGCGAGATCGTTACCGGTAGAGTTGCAAGAATGACTGACTTCGGTGCATTCATCGAGTTAGACAAGGGAATCGATGCTTTATTACATGTTTCTCAGATTTCTAAGGATCATGTGAACAAGCCATCCGATGTTCTTGAGCCCGGACAGGAAATTGAAGCAAGAGTGGTTGATTTAGATGTAGACAACCACAAGATTTCTCTTTCCATCAAGGCACTTCTTCCTGAAGAAGAAGGAGATGTAGCTGACGTAGACGTAGAGGCGGCATCTGAGGAATAAGACTTTAAAGCCGGGCCATGTGCCCGGTTTTTTTGTGCGTATTTAACGGACTTTAGACGGAATTAGAGCTGATGTCTGAGAATCATAGCTCTGATTGTGAGGAGTGAAATGGGACAAGAAATCGAGAGAAAATGGAGGGTTAGGAGGCTTCCGGAGGATTATCATCGGTATCCTTCTAAGCTTTTGGAACAGGCCTATCTATGCCAAAATCCCACCCTTCGTATTCGGAAGGAAAGCAGCATTTCCGGTGAAGGAGAGAAAAGCAGCATTTCCGACGGGAAGGAAAGTAGAATTTTCGGTGGAGAAGAAAAAAGCAGCATTTCTGACAGGAATGAGAAAGGCAGTATTTCAGAAGGTAAAGAGCAGGAAGAGTACATTTTTTGCTATAAAGGAAGGGGGAGACTTTCCAGAGAGGAGTATAACCTGCCCTTAACAAAGGAGGCCTATGAGACCTTGGTGAGAAAGACAGAGGGAAGGGTGATACGAAAGTTTAGGTATGCCATACCCCATGGACCTTATACCGTGGAATTGGATATATTTCAGGGAGAGCTGGAGGGACTTTGTTATGCGGAAGTGGAGTTTTCTTCCGAGGAGGAGGCTCTTTCTTTTCAGCCCTTAGACTGGTTTTCCGAGGAACTTACCGGGGAAAGAGGATATTCCAATGCAGAACTCAGTTTTGCAAAGGAGCTTTCCAATCTTAAATTAAAGGATTAAAGCAGGCTTTTTCTTCTTTTTATTGCAGAAATGTCCGTTCAATGCTATACTTTACCCTCGAAAGCCCAGCAAAGGCGGTTTTTAAATTATAAGAGAAAAGTTTTGGAGGTATGCGCAATGAGCGTAAAGGTAGAAAATCTAGAAAAGAATATGGCAAAGATTACAGTAGATGTATCCGCAGAGGACTTTGCTCAGGCTGTAGAACAGGCTTACCAGAAGACTAAGACACGTTACAACATTCCCGGCTTCCGTAAAGGAAAAGCTACAAAGAAGATGATTGAGCAGCATTATGGCCCACAGGTTTTCTACGATGCAGCGATTAACAACATTTTGGATACTCATTATCCTGCAGCTGCCAAGGAATCCGGCTTAGACATCGTTTCCCGTCCTGAAATCGGCGTTGAGCAGATTGGAGAGGGAAAGGACTTCATCTTCACCGCTACCGTTGCTGTACGTCCTGAGGTTACTCTTGGAGAGTACTTCGGTGTTACCGCAGAGAAGGCTGATGTATCTGTAAGCGCGAAGGAAGTAACCGAGCGTTTGAATAAGGAACTGGAGAAGAATTCCAGAATGGTGGATGTGGATCGTGCTATTAAGAAGAACGACATCGCTACCATCGATTTTGTAGGTTCTGTAGGCGGTAAGGAATTCCCCGGCGGAAGAGGAGAGGATTATCCTCTTACCATCGGTTCCGGAACCTTTATTCCCGGATTTGAGGATCAGCTGATCGGAGCAAAGGCCGGAGAAGAGGTAGATGTTCATGTTACCTTCCCGGAGAACTACGGCGCTAAGGATTTAGCAGGAAAAGAAGCTTTATTCAAGGTAAATGTTAAGGCTGTTAAGGAGAAGCAGGTTCCTAAGGCTGATGACGAGTTTGCCTCCGAAGTTTCCGAGTTTGAGACTCTTAAAGAGTATAAGGAAGACTTAAAGAAGCAGATTAAGGAAGAGAAGGAGAAGAGAGCTACTTCTCAGGTAGAGAACAACGTAGTGGCAAAGGTTGTGGAAAATGCTTCCGTAGAGCTTCCTGAGCCGATGGTGGAGATGCAGCTGGATCAGATGTTCTATGATTACGCTAGACGTATGGAAGCACAGGGCATCCCCATGGATCAGTATATGCAGATTACCGGTCTTACAGAAGAGGGATTAAAGAGCCAGATGAGAGAGACCGCAGTTCAGAACATCAAGACCTCTTTGGTTTTGGATGCTATCCAGAAGAAGGAAGGCATTGAGGTTACCGAAGAAGCTATCGAGAAGGAACTGGAGAGAATTGCAGAGCAGTACCGCATGAAGAAGGAAGATCTGGCAAAGACCATCAGCGATTCTCAGAAGCTTTCCATTAAGAGAGAGCTGGATATTCAGGCTACCATTGATAAGCTGGTAAGCGAAGCTAAGCTTGTAAAGCCTGAGAAGAAGAGCAAGAAGGAAGAGAAGGAAGAAGCTGCTGAGAAGTAAAGCTTCCAAAATAAAGAATACTGAGGACTGAGAAGGCTGTTTCGGCTTCCCGGTCCTTTTCTTTCTTAAACCATGGGTTTATAGGGGAAAGGATTGCCCTATGTTATTCTATAGAAGAATCCATAATAGAGGAGGTATACCATGAAGAATTTTTCCTATCCACAAAATATAACAACCATTCCCTACGTTATCCAGTCCACCAGTAGGGGAGAGCGTTCCTATGATATTTTTTCCAGACTCTTAAACGAAAGAATCGTTTTCCTGGGAGACGAGGTAAACAGCGATACCGCATCTCTGGTTATTGCCCAGCTGCTTTTCTTGGAGTCTGAGGATCCGGACAAGGACATCTCCCTTTATATCAATTCTCCGGGAGGCTCAGTAACCGCAGGAATGGGAATTTATGATACCATGCAGTACATTAAGTGTGACGTTTCCACCATCTGTGTAGGTATGGCGGCATCCATGGGAGCCTTCTTACTGGCGGGGGGAGCCAAGGGAAAGAGAATGATTCTTCCCAATGCGGAGGTTATGATTCACCAGCCTTCAGGCGGTGCCCAGGGACAGGCTACAGAGATTCAGATTACGGCAGAGTGGATTCTCCGTACCAAGAAGAACTTAGCCAAGATTTTGGCGGAAAATTGTAAGCAGCCCTTTGAAAAGGTGATGGCGGATACGGAGAGAGATTACTGGATGTCTGCGGAGCAGGCTCTGGACTACGGTCTGGTTGACCACATTTTCCAGAAAAGAACAGATTTAGAAAAGAAATAAAAAATAAGGAAAGCAGGAAGAAATATGCCTATGAAACCGGATGATAAAGTAAGATGTTCCTTTTGCGGGAAATCGTCCAAAC
>CALIEL010000378.1 GCA_938022235.1 Oribacterium parvum | reverse complement strand
CCGGTCCGTCATCAAAGGTCAAAGCCACCATGGGTTTGCTGGGGTCGATATATCTTCCGCCGGATAGCACAAGACCATTGTCTTCACTGGCACTTTCTGCGGTTTCCGAAGCACTTTCCTGCCCTTCTCCGCTTTCTTCCGAAAGCCCCTCCGAAATGGAGCTCTCCACCACCGTCTCAATAGCTCCTTTTTGCTCCGTTCTGCTCTTCTCAATAAAATGTACAATTCCGGCAAAGGCCTTAAACACCAAGAACATAAACACCAAGGCTACACAAGCGAAAAGTATACGAACATTTCTCACTGCCTCTCTTCTCTTCTTGATTCTTGCCTTTCTTCTTCTATATTCCCGTCTCTCCTCTTCCGTTAGGCTTCGAGGAATTCTATTTCCTCCGGTACTGCTCCTTCTCTTTGCACTGCTGTTAAGCTTGCTCTGTCGTTCTGCTCTATATTTATCGCTTCGATTACGAAATTTTCTCTCTCCGCTGTCTATATTTCTCTTGTCCGCCATGATTAACCCTTCTTTTTTAATTCTGCCATTTCCTCCTTACTATACCACAGTTTTTTCCAAAAAAAAGGAAGAGTTTTTTAAGACTTGTTAATCCGAAGCATTTTTATTAGAATACTAGCCGAGAAGAAAAAGGAGTACAGCATGGATAAAAAAGGAATCGCGGAAGTAAAGAAGTGTTTCAAAAAAGAAGATTGTCGTATTGACCGTATGGTCAGTTGCTTTGTAAATGAAGAGGGAGAAGTTATTTCTCGTTTCTCCGACTCCTTCTACGCTTTGGAGGATAAGGAATTATTTAAATATTGCGAGCTTTTTAAGCAATCTCTTTCCGGTAAGCTTGGAAGAAATCTCTATACCCTGGCTTTCCCTCTCGAGGAAGAAAAGGAAGGGGGAAAGCAACAGGAGCTCTATCAGCTTTTGCAGTCCGAGCTGAAGGAGGAGGCTCTTTATGATGCTTTTTTTGAAAAGATTCGAAAGGACTATCCTGTTCCCGGAAAGCATCTTCTGCTTCTGGCCCACGGGGTTTATGACGTACCGAAAAAGACCACCGACGGTTTAGTCCTGGAGGATGCTTCCGAAAATGTTTATTCCTTCCTCCTTTTTGCTCTTTGTCCGGTGAGTCTTCTGAAGGAAGGTCTTTGCTTTGATCAGCAGAGTGATTCCTTTATCAGCCGTTCCGAAGACTTCGTTGTCCAAAAGCCGGAGATTTCCTTCCTCTATCCTGCCTTTCATGATCGAAACAGTGATATTCATGAATTATTGTATCGCTGCAAAAAAAGAGAGGATAGTCTGGACGCAGTTCCTGAAAGCCTCTTCGGCACTCCCCTGCCCATGGGCGAAAAGCAACAAAAGCATTGTTTTTCCAAGCTGGTGGAAGAAATTTTACAGGAGGACTGCACCTTTGAAAATGTTCGACTACTTCAAGAAGAGCTTGCCGAATTACAGAATAAGGAAAATGAAGAAGAGCGGGAACAAAGCCTTCCGAAAAACCAGGTGAAGGCTCTTTTGGAGAAGGCCGGAGCTACAGAAGAACAGTTATTGAACTTCTCTTCTCTGTATGAAGAAGAGCTAGGAGAGAAAAACGAGAGTCTTTTTTTGGAAAATCTGGCAGATTCCACCCTTCGTTTGGATTCGGATAATGTGCATTTAAGGATTAAAAATGAGGTTTCCGCAATTTTGGAAAGTAGAATCATTGACGGAAAAGAATATCTCTTACTTCCCATTTCCGACAATCTGGAATGCAACGGCATTTCCATACGAAGAAAACTTACGGAAAAAGAAGAGCAATAAAGGATAGAGCGAAAAGATAAACAAGATGTCTCAGGCTTCGCCTGCGCCACTTGTTATGAACGAGATATCGCACGCTTTGCGAGCGATACTCGTTATGAATAAAGAGAAGGAGAAGGCTTCAGCTGAATTTCTCCTTCCGAATGGGGGACAAAGTTGAGACTGGATAAATATCTTTCAGACATGGGGGTAGAAAGCCGTTCCGTACTGAAACGAGAAATTCGAAAGGGCTTGGTCAAGATTAACGGAGAGATTGTGAAGGATCCAAGCATGGAAGTTCAGCCCGGAAATTCCGAGATTGTATATAAAGACGAGCCTATTCATTATGAAGAGTTCTCCTATTACATGATGAATAAGCCTGTGGGAGTGCTTTCCTCCACTGAGGATAGAAAACAAAAAACCGTCCTGGATCTCTTTTCCGATATACACAGAAAAGATCTCTTTCCTGTAGGGCGATTGGATAAGGACAGCGAGGGCCTTCTTTTAATTATGAATGACGGCGCTTTAGCCCATAAACTTCTTTCTCCGAAAATGCATATCGAGAAAAAATATTTGGTGGAAATCCCCGGCAAAATCTCCGAAGAGGAATTGGAGCGCTTACGACAAGGCATCCAATACGATACGGATTTAATTGCCATGCCCGCAAAGGCTCGTTGCCTGTCTTCCACAGAGGAAGGGAGCCGCGTGGAAGTCATTATTATGGAAGGGAAGTTCCATCAAATCAAAAAAATGTTTCTGGCTCTGTCTCCGGATTATGTGGTTACAAAGCTCCAAAGACTTTCCATGGGACCACTGCATTTAGATCCTGCACTTGCCCCCGGGGAATACCGCAAGCTTTCGGAGGAAGAAGTACAGGCACTGAAGAACTGTTTTTAGACCAATGATACAGATCTGTTTTTTAGGTCTACGATACAGAACTTTTTAGGTCTAAGATACAAAACTTTTTTAAGTCTAAGATACAAAACTTTTTTAGGTCTATTACTCATTCAATCTGTAGATTACCAAAATATCTCCCACTGCAATGGTAGTGTTCCCCTTAGGAATCACGATTTCCTTACCTCTTTCAATCAAAAGCACTCTGGCCATCTCATCTCTTGGGATTTCTGCAATGGTTTTATTGGCATAAACACTGTCCCTGTCTACCTCCAGCTCAACGATATCCAAATCCGAGGCCATGGTAGACTTGGCAGAACCGATAACCACCCGGTCTCCCACCTGTATCTTCGTATCTCCCCTTGGTAATTCTTTCTCTCCATTTCTTTCCACCAAAATAATAGGGGTGTCCGGCGGCGTAATAATATCCTTAATCAACTGCCCCGCCCAATGATGCCCTTCAGGAATGATAAACTCAATAAACTGCACCGGCTTTTGCTCCGTATAGTCCGTAAAGGTCTTCATAACGTCGCTTTGGTCGTCAATCATATCCAAGCGTCCTGCCATTTTCGGTAAAAAGCTCCCCTGAAAGAGAATCGATAGAATCACGATAAAAAACACCAGATGGAACAAAAAGTCTCCGCTTCCCAAGCTTTCCACCGCTAAAATTGCAAATACAATGGAAGCCGCTCCTCGAAGTCCCGCAAAGGAAATAAGGAAATTTCGATTTTTGGAGGAGGGGAAGAATCTCATAAGCAAGAATACGGAAAGAGGTCTGGCAATAAAGGTAAGGAAAAAGAAAATAATCAATCCTTGAAAGGCTACATGAGGAAGCTCTGAGGGTTTGGATAACAGCCCCAGCAAAAAGAAAATCACTAACTGCATAAGTCCCGTTAAGCCGTCAAAGAAGGATACCATCTCCTTCTTTTCTTTTATTTTTCCATTTCCTAAAATAATTCCTGTAAGATAAACCGAAAGATAGCCGTTGCCCCCCAGTACAGAGGAAAGGGAATAAGCGGTTACTGCCGATCCCAAGACAAAGACAAAGTCGAAGCCATCTCCGGAGACATCCACCTTCCGCATAAGATACTGGGTAAGCAGAGCCACCACAAAGCCTACGGATAAGCCCCAGAAAACCTGGGCAAAGAGCATGCCGAGCATCTGTCCGAAGGATAGGTCCCCCTGAATCATCAGCATGGAAATCAAGGTCATCATATAGGACATGGGATCGTTACTTCCTGATTCAAACTCCAGTAAGGAGGCTGTTCTATCCTTTAAATTCAGTTTTCGAGAACGCAGAATGGAAAAGACGGAAGCCGCATCGGTAGAGCCTATTACGGAGCCCAGCAATAAGCCCCAGGAAAAACTTAAGTTAAACGCTAACATGCAGAAAAGCCCTACAGCCACTGCCGTTAGGACTACGCCCAAAGTGGATAAAACCATTGCTTCCTTGGAAATGTGCTTTGCCTCCTTCCAGCTTGTTCCAAAACCGCCGGAAAACATAATGAAGATTAATCCAAAGCTGCAAATATTTTCAGCCAGAGAATAGTTTTCAAAGGGAATCTTAAATACGCCGTCACTACCGAAGACGATTCCTAAAAAAAGGAAGGCTAAAAGCATGGGAAGCCCCATTCTTACAGAGAGCTTTTTCAAAAAAACGCTGAAGAAAATGACAATCCCCCACATCAATAGCATTTGATTCAGATTTCCCTCCATAGCCACTCCT
>CALIEL010000377.1 GCA_938022235.1 Oribacterium parvum | reverse complement strand
CCGCCTGTATACAAAGGCGAGCTTTCATGCCAGTGCGGATGTGAAACGAATCCTTCGCAATAAGATTTATGGGAAAATGCTTGCCCTCGGACCGTCTTATCGAGAAAGCGTAAATAGCGCGGAAATCGTACAAATGGCAGGAGAAGGCGTGGAACAGCTGGAAACCTATTTCGGAAGGTACTTAATCCAGTTTTTCTACTCCCTTTTGGCTCCGATTACCCTCTTCTTTATCCTCTCGCGCATCAGTGTTCAAACGGCACTGCTCCTCCTACTTGCTGTGCCTCTTATTCCTATTGTCATTATGCTTGTTATGATTGTAGCCAAAAAATTGCTCAGCAACTATTTTGCAATCTATTATGGACTTGGCGACAGCTTTTTGGAAAAGCTGCAGGGCATGACCACCTTAAAGATTTATCAGGCGGATCAGGCTGCAGCGGAGGACATGGACAGGGAAGCGGAGCTTTTCCGGAAAATCACGATGAAGGTGCTTTCCATGCAGTTAAACAGTACTTCGGTGATGGATATTATCGCTTACGGCGGGGCGGCGGTCGGAATCATCTCGGCACTTGGTCAATTTTCCAAGGGTGCAATTTCTCTTTCCGGCGTTTTAATGATCACCCTCCTTGCGGCGGAATTCTTTCTCCCCATGCGACTGCTCGGAAGCTTCTTTCATATCGGCATGAACGGCATGAAGGCAAGTGACCGAATCTTTGCTTTCCTGGATCTTCCGGAAGCGGAAGACGGGAAAGCTGTACTGGAAGAAAAAGAAATACGGATTTCTATGGAGAAACTTTGCTTTTCCTATGAGGAGAGTCGGGAAATCCTTCGTGATGTCGAATTGGAAATTCCTGCCTGTTCCTTTGTGTCCCTCGTGGGTCTTTCCGGATCCGGAAAATCCACTATAGCCGGGATTCTTATGGGGAAAAATAAGGGCTACAAAGGCTCCGTAAAGTTAAACGGAAGAGAGCTTACGGAATTTTCGTCTCGGTCTATCCTCGATAAAATGACAATGATCGGGCATGACAGTTGGATCTTTAAGGGAACTGTGCGGGAGAATCTTCTCCTCGGAAAGCCATCCGCAACCGAGGAGGAGATGAAGGAAGCCTTAAAAAAGGTAAACCTCCTCTCCTTTATAGAAGCACAGGGGGGACTTGCTATGCCGCTCCTTTCGAACGGTACCAATATTTCCGGAGGGCAGAAGCAGAGACTTTCTCTTGCAAGAGCACTTCTCCACGATACTCCGGTCTATATTTTTGATGAAGCGACCTCGAATATTGATGCGGAAAGTGAAGAAATGATTATGGAGGTCATTCATGAGCTTGCAAAGAGCAGAACGATTCTCTTGATTTCCCATAGACTGGCTAATGTTGTAGGGAGTGATTGCATTTTTATGTTGGAAAACGGTAGAGTGACGGAAGCCGGAAAGCATGAGGAGCTCCTTAAAAAGAGAGGCAGCTACAGCCGTTTGTTTAAGGAACAAAAGGAGCTGGAACGCTATTCGGATAAAAACAAAGAGAGTTCTGCAGGAAGACATAAAGAAAGTTTTGTAGAAACACTAAGAGATACTTGTATGGAAGAACCGGGGCATATGGAAGACTTGCAGGATCAAAGAGGAGAAAGGGAAGATATAAAGGAAGGAGGGGAAAAGCATGAATAAAAGAAGGTCGGATTTAGCCATTATGCGGAAACTTATCGTGCTTATAAAGCCTCTTACGGGAGTGATGCTGGTCGGCATAGTCCTGGGTGTTTTGGGATTTTTATGTGCAATCTTCCTTACCATTCTCGGGGGATACGGAATCCTAAAGGGGATTTTGGAGCTTCCTGCTTTGCATGGCCTTTCCGGGGCTAGCTTTTCTATGCCGGGGGGCTTCTTCTCTTTTGCTACAGGCTCATGGCAGAAGCTCTTTACCGTGATTCTCCTCTTTGCCGCAGCGCGTGGAATCCTGCACTACGGTGAACAGTATTGCAACCACTACATTGCCTTTCGAATCTTAGCGATTATCCGTCACAAGGTATTTGCCATATTAAGAAAACTCTGCCCGGCAAAGCTGGAGGGAAAGGAAAAGGGGAATCTCATCTCCGTGATTACTTCGGACATCGAACTTTTAGAGGTCTTTTTTGCGCATACCGTTTCCCCGATTGCGATTGCCTTTTTAACTTCGCTGATTATGCTTCTCTTTATCGCTAAGCAGCATATTCTTGCGGGAGCGATTGCCTTAGCGGCCTATCTTACTGTCGGCGTGCTACTTCCCATTTGGAACGGAAAGCGCAGTGCAGAAGCCGGAATGGCGCTTAGAAGCGAGATGGGAGAACTGAATAACTTTGTTTTGGACAGTCTCTACGGTCTGGATGAAATCCAGCAATACCATGTGGGAGAAAAACAAGCTATGGAAATGGACGAAAGGTCGAAAAGACTCTCCGCTTTCCAGAGAAACTTAAGCTCCTTTGAGGGCTCACAGCGTGCGGTGACGAATCTTGCGATTCAGCTTTTTTCCTGGGGAATGTTTTTCACCATGCTTTTCCTCTATCAGAGCCATATCGTCAGCTTTTCTTCTCTGCTCCTTTCCACCCTTGCTATGATGAGCTCCTTTGGACCGGTTGTAGCACTTTCTTCTCTTTCCAATACCCTAAACCAGACCTTGGCCTCCGGAGAGAGAGTACTTTCCCTTTTAGAGGAGGAACCGGCGGTAGAAGAGGTATCGAACGGAGAAAATATTGGATTTAACGGTGCAAATGTCGAAAAACTTACATTTTCTTATCAGGATGAAATCATTCTGAATCAGGTTTCGATGGACATTCCGAAGGGAAAGGTTCTCGGGATTCACGGTGTCAGCGGCTCCGGAAAATCCACTCTTTTAAAACTGCTCATGCGTTTCTGGGATACGAAAGAGGGAGCGATTTTATTTTCCGGAAAAAATGTGAAGGAAATCAATACGGACTGCCTTCGTAAAATGACAAGCTATGTGACACAGGATACCATTCTCTTCCATGACAGCATCGGGAAAAATATTGCGGTCGCAAAGCTCTCCGCTACGCAGGAAGAGATTGAAAATGCGGCGAAGAAAGCAAGCATTCATGACTTTATCATGAGCCTCCCTAAAGGATATGAAACGAAGGTGGGCGAGCTTGGAGATTCTCTTTCTGATGGAGAAAAGCAACGAATCGGTCTCGCAAGAGCCTTCCTTCACGATGCGGAGCTTCTGCTTCTCGACGAGCCTACCAGTAATCTGGATGTTTTAAATGAGGGCATTATTTTGCAGTCCTTAGAGAAAGAAAAAGAAGGAAAGACCGTAGTGCTGGTTTCGCACAGACAGTCCACCATGTCCCTTGCCGACCGGATTTATGAGATGGAGAAGGGGCGAGTTTCTTAAAATAAGCAATAGGGTAAAGTGGCAAATCACTGCC
>CALIEL010000376.1 GCA_938022235.1 Oribacterium parvum | reverse complement strand
TTAAATCAAGAATCGCTCCTGCCCGAGCCAAATCCTCCATGATTTGATAAAACTTATGGGCAGACTTTAGCTTATTGGAAGAATCCGCCAATGCCTTCAGTACCGTACTTTCTTTTCGATACACTCGCCCCTCTTCATCAGGGCTCATGTTTTCTCTTAAAAACTCGGAAAAGGGATTCCAATGCTCCGAATGAAGCTTCATCACCTTCCGGATTTTTAAAATGTCTTCCCTACTCTCCTCGTCCGGAACATCTTTAATATCCTTTTGTAATTTATAGTTAATGACACCGCCATGCATCTCAATCAGCTTATCCAGAGACATAGGAACAGTTCGTTTGGTCGCTATGCTACTGATGCCTTTATGTTGTTTATCATTTAGGAACTCAACATTTGGCTCATAAGCATTTACCTCAGCATTCTGTTTATCTCTGTTGAAAGGCTCTTCCTTCACCTCGTTGTAATGCAATGATTCCGCATTCAATTCCAAAAGCTTTCCTTTGAAAATGTCGTACATATGCATAGGTGTTTCATATTCCCGGGACAGCATACCAAAGGCTACCAGCATCAGGCTTTCTCCTCCGGTAATGTCGAAAAAGAGCTTGGCTTTTTTGCTAAGCTCCAGCTCGATTTCCTTCCGCATGGTTTCCAAAACCGACTGCAAATTGCTTCCCGACAAGGGCAGAAAGACAATGCTTTCCACAGCACAGTATTTTCTCAGAAATTTCTCCGTCTTTTCCTTCTGTGAAATAATGTCCTCATGATTTCCGAAAAATACCAGCCTATCCACCTGAAAATTCATTGCGGTAATGACATTTTCAATAGGCTCCCGGCTAAGAAATTCAAAAACAACTACCATGCTGTCGCTCCTTATGTATGATTCTATTCCATTATTTCTCTGGCCTTTGGAAGCCAATCTCCCCTTGCCTTTTTCTCGGTATCCTCCCGTTCATCATAGGCATCATAGGGTGCCATGGGATCATGGGGCTTTTGCTTCTTTAAGGAGTTACAAATCTGATCCTTATGTCGAAAAGCAAATTCCAAATCATCTGTCCAGCCGGTATGTCCGCTAATAATTTTCGGAGAAATCCCTCTCTCCTTTATTAGCTTTTCCAGCTTTACAAGGGACTTTTTCGCCAGCTCATTGTCCTCAGCCAAAGAATTCAAGAAGCTATAGCCTCCAGCCGGCCCAAACCAAATGGTATCCCCCGTGAAAAGATAGGCATCATCAATGAGATAAACCAGATGCCCGAAGGTATGGCCCGGCACCAGGATAGCCTCCACTTTGATATCATCAATATAGAAAACTTCTCCATCTTTTAAGAGCCTTTTCTCATTGTCGGTCTTCACCATAGGAAGCTTATAATGCCCAAATAAGACTCTTCGACGAGCCTCTCCGGTCAAATATTTATTTTCCGTTTCTCCAAGGTAGAGCTTGGCATTCCGAAAAAGCCCTGCACTATCCCTTTCCACCGCCCCCACATGATCCGTATCCAAATGGGTCAGCAGGATATGCTGAATGGAAGCGGGCTCCAGTTCCAGCCACTTCATTTTCTACGCCAGACCCTCATAATTGTATCCCGCATCAATCATGATGGTCTTGCCATTTTTCGTATAGAAAAAGACATTTGCCACCCATTCCCGGACAGCGCTTACTCTTTCATCAATCCGCCCCGTGTTTAGAGGCTTAAATATTTCCTTTCCCCGATAGGAAAATGACATCAATACCTTCTGAAATTTAGAAGCAAATTTCGACATAGGAAACCTCCTATAATGCTAACTTTTCCTCCAGTCCACAATCTGTAACTCTGCAAAGGGCTCCGTCCCTAAGCAAAAAGACAACTCTGGCTTTGGCTTTATCTCCAATCTTGTCATACAGTCTTCCTGCACTCATGGACTCTCCCTTCACCGTATAAGGGCTGTTAGCCACATAGCCAATCTTTCCAAGGCCTTTTATCTTCACCAAAATAGCCTCAGAATCGAATTTATTATCCGGTTCCTTCTCCAGCTTTAGCTTCATGCCCTCCTTCAAAAACTCCGTACCAAAGTAATGATTGCATCCCGTAATTGTAAAATACATCTCTTCCATGGCAAAAACCATCCTTTCTATTTCAGCAATGGGTATTTATGCTTTGCTTACTCTAAAATGTATTTTACGCAGGATAGAGTCCGTTAAAACTGACTAGATAATGGTTTATACCTTTCATAGTTATCTTTTGCAATTTCTTTTGATTGTTTTTAATTGTACTCCCCTGCACCTAGCTAAGCAACCAAAACTCAATTTCGACTACCAAGTAAAAATAGCTCTTTCTATTCCTTTTCGAATAGAACTTAATTGACAAGTCTACTCTTTAAAAGTAGTATCAAGCCAAGAATATCTGAGCATAAGAAGCAGGCAATTAAAAACCTAAAATAATAATTTGGGGAGTAAAAATGAAAATGACAAATCGCGAATATAAAAAACTCCTGAAGGAGAGGTATAAATCCTGGCAAGAAGAGAAAATTGGCATACATATCCTTTCAAAGGAGGAAGTTGAAGAACTCAAAAAGAAAGGGATTATTAAAGATGAAAGGGGAAAATAATAGATTACGAAGATGAGCAGGTAACATTAATGGGTGGCGATTTAGATGGGCTCTTTGGAAAATTTGTGTCTCTGGCAGATTCTTATTTTCCTTCCAGCCTTAAATTCTTTAAAGAAATTGTATCCGCAGATATTATGGCTGAAGATGAAGAGGGATGGAGGCCAAAAGAATATTCTATAGACGTTCCCTCTAAGGCCTTTGCTCTGGTTCATAGTCCCTATCGATTGGAAAGCACAGACGGAGGACAGTTAACTCTTCACAATCCGCCAAGGCTTCTGGAAGTAAGGCTAACAAATGGAGATGTACACTACTTTCCCTTTTCCGGTTCTGACGAATTCGATACTAGATATGAACTGGAAAATGAATATACAGATCTTTTTGATGAGCAATATAAAGAAATCCATATTTTACGAGAAGCTGCAGAAGTCATGAAACTGCTGGATTTTTTAGAAGAAGCTATTATGGACTTGGATGTAGACGATGATTCCAACTTTTCCTTGAACGAAGAGTTACAACGTAAATTCCCTACATTCCATCTCTTAGATTTTTTCACCGGTAATACAAATGATGTACCTGCTGCTTTTGATTCAGCAGACGATGAACTTCCTGAATTTTTAGAAGATGATGAGACTCGGCTCCAATCTTTTCTTAATGCTATGAAATGGCTCGGAAAACGAAATCGAGAAGTTTATGAAGCCAGAAAACAGGAGTTTTATCGCTATATTGAAGAAAAGGGAATAAGCGATTTTTAAGCTTCCATTTTCGATTCGAGAGTGTAAATAATTCTGTGTAAACCTCCAAGATTAATGCTGAATTTCAAAAT
>CALIEL010000375.1 GCA_938022235.1 Oribacterium parvum | reverse complement strand
CTGGCCAATGCTTCCAGAGGGAACTTCAAGGTCTGGGCCAAGAGGATAATAATCAGTACGTCGGGAACCGTGTAGATAATATCCACGATTCGCATCATGATCATATCCACTAATCCGCCGAAGTATCCGGCGATTGCCCCAAATATGGAGCCAATGACCAGAATCAAAACGGAAGCCACAAGACCTACCGTCATGGAGACTCTTCCTCCTACCAGTACACGAATCATATAGTCACGACCATTTTGATCCGTTCCCAAAAGATGCGGAAAAACCTTTTCCCCTGCATCAATTTGCTTCTGCTCCGTCTTGGAGTACTGCATGGGAGCCAAACGCTCCGAGCCCTTCATCTGCTGTTCATACTTATAGGGATAAAAGCTGGGTACCAGAAAGCAGCAAATGGTAATCAAAAAAACAATAAACAGGGCACTCATGGCAATTTTATTTTTCCGGAAACGGTGCAAGCCGTCCTTCCAGAAGCTTACGGATTCTCTCATAAAGACCAGAGACTCCTTATCCTCCACAGAAGCCGGAGTAAAATCTTCCAAGCTCCACTGAAGGCTCAAGGGATTTTTCTTTATTTCTTCCATTTTATTCTCCTTACTTTAATTTAATTCTCGGATCCACAATCGCGTAAGCAATATCCACGAAAAGGTTCATGATAATAATAAATACTGCCAGGAAAATGGTGGTTCCCATAATCATGGGGTAATCTCGGCTGGTAATAGAGCTTACAAACTCCGAACCAAGTCCCGGAATATTGAAAATCTTTTCAATAATGAAGGAACCGGTCATTAACGCCGCAAGCAATGGACCAAGATAAGTAATTACCGGTAAGATTGCATTTCGTAAGGCATGCTTGAAAATTGCTTTAAAGGTGGTAACTCCCTTGGCCTTTGCAGTTCTCATATAATCCTGCCCCATAACATCCAGCATGGAAGAACGCATCAAGCGAGCCATATAGAAGGTAGGATATAAAGCCAAGGCCACCACCGGCATAATATAGCTTTGGGCATCCTTTAAACCTAAGGAAGGTAACCATTTCAGCTTAGTGGTAAAAATAAAAATTAAAATAGTTGATGAGAGGAAGGAAGGAATGGCTATTCCCGCAGTGGATAAAACCACCAAAAGATTATCAATAAACTTTCCTCTGTTAAATGCAGCAATAGCTCCTAAAGGAATTCCGGTGCAAACTGCAAGAATTAAGGCAAGTCCCCCCACCTTCGCGGAAACCGGAAACTTCGTTCCGATAATCTGGGATACGG
Organism: Oribacterium parvum; assembly: GCA_938022235.1. GTDB lineage: Bacteria > Bacillota > Clostridia > Lachnospirales > Lachnospiraceae > Oribacterium > Oribacterium parvum_A. The sequence goes on along the minus strand of CALIEL010000375.1, from coordinate 1,477 downwards.
TTCTTCCCCTCTTCTTAATGGATAAACCGAAGTCACCCTTTAAAATACCGGTCATATAGGTCGTATATTGCTGGAATAAAGGCTTATCCAAACCATATTTCGCCTCCATAGCAGCCTGGGCCTGAGGTGTTACCGCCTTCTCAGACAAGAATGGCCCTCCCGGAACCATATTCATAACAAAAAATGTTAATGTTGCCACCAAAAAGGCTGTAATTAAAGACATAATTGCCCTTTTTAAAATATACTTTGGCATAGCGCCCTCCTTCTTTAATGAATTTACAGAGAAATATACACGATATGCCCCGGACTTTCAAGACACAATAAAATGAATTTTTGGCATCAGATTGCATTTTTTTTAGACAATTCTTGGAATCTTTCTTTTTATCTAATAATTTTTTCATATTAATCAAAGGACACAACCATACAAAGACTTTATTTTATGTCTTTAATATTGAATAAAGAGTTCATTTTTATTCACATAGATGAATAAAAATGAACTCTACTTACCGACAAAAAAGAGAAGGGACTGCAAAAACCAAAATATAAGAGAATTTTCGGCAATATAGGTCTGAATGTGGGGTAGTCTGAGCCCGTCGGTACTTGCGAAAAACAAGAGAAACGCAGTTTTTCGCTTAGTATCCGCTACGTGGCGAAGCTAGCGAGAGCGTGCCCCGATTTCAGACCTATATTGCTTAGAAAATTATTTTGATTTTTTGCAGTCCCTTCTCCGTATAGGATAGAAAACTCTATGGTAGAAAAATATCTTATTCAGTTTCTCCCGGCATCAGCCAGCCCTTTTGACTGGTATGCAGAAGCTCTTCCGCTCTTTCAGATAGGGGTTTCTCCAGATAATCCTGGTAAACCAGCTTGATAGACGGATTCTCATGACAGAAACGAAGTGTTCCTTCCCGATCCTGCTTATAAAGAACCGGTGCACGATGAGCAGCCATTTCCTTCTGATCATGAATCGGCTGTCCGCCACCGCCTACGCAACCGCCCGGACAAGCCATTACTTCCACAAAGTCATAATGCACCTGTCCCTTTTTCAGAGCAGTTAAAAGGCGATCTGCATTACCCAAACCGTTTACTACAGCAATTTTAAGCTTATTGCCTGCAATATCAAAGGTGGATTCCTTCCAGCCGTCCATTCCTCTTACATTCTTGAAAGCATCCGGATCCGGATTCTCTCCTGTTGCCAGATAATATGCAGAACGTAAAGCCGCCTCCATAACACCGCCGGTTGCGCCAAAAATATTACCTGCACCGGAGCCAAGTCCTAAAGGCATATCCAGTTCAACATCCTTCATCTTCTTAGGCGAAATATGCATAGCCCGAATTAAGCGATTTACCTCTCTTGTGGTCAAGGCTACATCTACATCAAAGTTGCCTTCGCTATCCGTCATATTGGGATAGGAGCATTCCGCTTTTTTCGCAAGGCAAGGCATGATGCTGACAGAGAAAATCTTCTTGGGGCTTA
>CALIEL010000374.1 GCA_938022235.1 Oribacterium parvum | reverse complement strand
GTAAGAGTTCCGGGCTTAAGGCCAGATAAAGGCCGTTTTCTCCTCTGGCCAGAGAATTCACCATGGTTCTCTCCAGGCCTGCATCCAGGGTAATCACCTTCATGTTACCGTCTTCACAATACATTCTGGTAATGGTTCTCTTTAAAGAAGCACGAACCTTTTCCACAATCTGATCCGTATCCTTCACCGGCAATCCGGTTTCGCTGATACATTCAAACATGGTCTCTACGATGGTTTCCAAGTCCTTGATGGAAACCCCTTCTCGCAAAAGGGTAGTCAGTACCTTTTGTAAAAGGTTGTAGCTGATGACTCCCGGAAAGGCTTCTTCACAAAGCTCCGGTGCGGTTTTCTTTAAGTTTTCCACCAGACGAACCACTTCCTGTCTGGTCATCAACTCATAGGCATGACGTTTAATGGTCTCCGATAAATGAGAAAGCATTACGGACAAAGGATCGATTACCGTGTAACCGTAAAGCTCCGCCCTCTCCCGGTTTTCCGGTCGAATCCACTTGGAAGGGATACCGTAGGCCGGCTCAATGGTTTCAATACCGTCGATGGCATCCTCCACGTCGTCCGGCTCCAGAGCCAGCACATAATCTGTCAGGATTTCACCCTTGGCGATTTCCTCACCCTTAATCTTAATGCTGTATTCATTGGTTCCCAGGCTGGAGGAATCTCTTAGACGGATGGAGGGTACCACAAAGCCGATATCCTGGGCATACTGTCTTCGGAAAATGACGATTCTCTGAATCAATCTTCCTCCTACAGACTCGTCAGCCAGAGGAATCAGACTGTAGCCAAAATCCATTTCAATGGGTTCTACCTGCAGGAGGTTATAGACGTTGTTAACATCCTTGAAGTAATCCTCTTCGGATTCCGCAGGAGCCTGGGGCGCTTCCCCCTGGGCTTCCTGCGGCTGAGGTGCAGCTTCCATGCTGGGCAACAAGCCTTCCCCTTCCGTCCTTGCCCGCTCCGGCTCTTCCTTGATTCTCTTTTCCAGGAAATATCCTGCCGCAATAAATCCTCCGGCAACGGGAAGAATCTGTAAAATCGGCATTCCCGGAATCAGCATCAGTACGCCCATAGCAATTCCCGTAATCATCATGGAACGGGGCTGCTGGGTGAACTGCTTGGAAACGTCCTCGTTTAAGGAGCCTTCGGATACTGCACGGGTTACAATCATACCGGTGGAAACGGAAATCAGCAAAGACGGAATCTGTCCTACCAGACCGTCTCCCACGGTAGCAATAGAATAGGTAGAAAGCACGGTAGCCACCGGTTGTCCGGACTGGACAATACCGATAATACTTCCTCCCACCAGATTGATGGCGGTGGTGATAAGAGACATGACACCGTCTCCCTTTACGATTTTGGTAGCACCGTCCATGGAACCGTAGAAGTCGGATTCTCTCTGAATCTTCTCTCTTCGCTCTCTGGCCTGCTGCTCCGTAATCATACCGGAGGAAAGATCCGCATCAATCGCCATCTGCTTACCGGGCATCGCGTCCAATTTGAATCGGGCTGCCACTTCGGATACACGCTCCGCACCCTTGGTAATAACGATAAACTGCATCAATACGATAATCAGGTAAATAATCAAACCAACTACCACGTTTCCTCGTACCACGAAGTCTCCGAAGGCCTTGATAATCGCTCCGGAAGAACCGCCGTTGGTTAAGATATTTCTGGTTGTGGAAACATTGATTCCCAAACGGAACAGGGTGGTAATTAAAAGTAAGGACGGGAAAATAGACAATTCCAGCGGTTCCCGAATCGTCATGGTAATCACTAGAATCATCATGGAAATGGCCATATTCACCACAATCGCCACGTCAACCATCATGGCGGGGAGGGGAATAATGAGGAGCAATATGAGAACCAGTACGAAAAGTACTACTCCATTTTGCAAAATGTTTTTAACCATCCCTGTTATCTTCCTTCGCTCTTTCTAAAATATCCTGTCTGTTTTCTTTCTGGTAGATATACACTAAGATTTCCGCTACAGCCCCGTAAAAATCTCCGGGGATTTCTTTGCCCACATGACAAAGGGGGTACATTGCCCGGGCCAGAGGCTTGTTTTCAATGGCCGTTACGCCATTGGCCTCTCCTACGGCCACAATTCGAAGGGCCAATTCATCCTGTCCCTTTGCCAAAACCACCGGGGCGGTGTTTTTGTCCGGATCATACTTAATGGCAATAGCCAAGTGTTCCGGGTTTCGAATAATCACATCCGCGTCCGGAACCTGCTGCATCATTCGCTGATTGGCTCTGGCACGCATTTGCTGCTTCATTCTTCCCTTGATTTCCGGATTACCTTCCAGCATCTTGTACTCATCTTTTACTTCCTGCTTGGTCATCTTTAAGTTATTTTCATATTCCCACTTCTGATACATAAAGTCAAAAAGGGCAATAATCAAAAAGACTCCGCAAACCCTGGTAATCAGGTCGAACATCATGGATACCAAAGCCAGACTGGAATTTTGAATGTCCATGTGTACCATCTTGGCAATGGGAATGATATCCGCCTTAATGATGGAATAGAGGAAATTAATGAGAATAATAATTTTCAAAATATTCTTCAATAATTCCACTACATTTTTTTTGGAAAAAATCCTTCCTAAGCCCTGCATAGGGTTTAGCTTGGAAAACTTAGGCGTTAATAATTTAAAACTGATGTTGAATCTGGTCTGTACCAAGCTGGCTATCACACCCAAAAACATCGTCACCAGCAATAAAGGCATGGCGGACTTCACAAAAAGCCAGGTGAAGCGCAGATACAGCTTATTGGAAATGGGGCTGGGCTCATCTAAAAGCTCTAAAATATAGGAAAGAAAATTCCTCAGATCCTTATAGATGAAGGGCATCATAAAGCGGACGGCATAAAACACGCCGAATAAAACTGCTACAGTGACAATGTCTTTACTTTGAAAAACATTACCTTCCTTTCTGGCGTCACTTCGCTTTTTTTCGGAAGGCGCTTCGGTCTTGTCGCCGTCTGCCACTGTTAAACCTCTCTTTCCCCGGTATTCCTATTCTTTTACATCTTGATGAGTTTAGCTAATGCTTTTCAATTCGTCTATAGGCAATTTCACTAGTTTTTAAGTTTTTTTTAATTCGGCTTATGCTTTTCCCCTGTAAAATCAAAAGAGAAATTAAAAATATTCATTATTTTAATTCTTCTGATTTTAGCTTATTTTTTCCTCATCTTAAACTCGGCGGTTTCTCTTAATTTTACGGATTCTTAAATTTTTGAGCTCTTTTTCACTTTTTTCTAAAGCAGTCCCATAACCTTGTTCAGACTCTCAAAGGCAAATTCTATAAAGTCCTTCATCTTATCCGTAATGGGAATCAAAAGAAAATAGAGCATGGAAAAACCCAGAATGATTTTCAGCTGGAAATTAACCGCAAAAATATTAATTTGGGGAATAATACGCATAAGGATTCCCAACGCGATTTCGGACATCAGCTCTAAGCCCATAATCGGAAAGGCCAGCTCTAAGCCCATCTTCATAGAAGCCACAAAAAGGGACAGCATCAGCTTCGGCATTAGCAAAAGTTTTATGGAAATGCCTCCAAAAGGATGGGTATCTATAGTTTGAAATAAAAGTTCTAAAAAACGCAGATGCCCGTCCATAGAAAAAAACAGAAGCATCATAAAGCCATAGAACAAGCCCGTACTCACCGTAGCCTGAGAACCGCTTTGAGGGTCGAAAACCTGAGCCATGTTTAAGCCCATGGAAAAGTCCATAATGGAAGTGGCAAAGCGCAGGCAGGTAAAGGCCAGCTCCATGGCAAAGCCCAGACAAAAGCCTACGAAAAGCTCCTTCAAAAGCATAAAGCCATACTCCAGAATACTCCCCGGCATATGCTGAAGCTCTCCGCCGATATGCACATAGCAAATGGCGGAAAGCATAAAAATCAAAGCCGCCCTGGCACGACGGGGATAATCCGTTCTTCCAAAGACAGGATTAAAGGCAATGGCTCCTGTCATTCGCATGACAATAAAGGAAAATAAGACCAGCATATTATCCTCCTGCCACCATTTTCATAATCATGGTAAAGAAATCCTGCATGGTCTTTAAGAGGGTTCCTCCCAAAACCGTCATCATGATAATAATGGCAATAAGCTTCGGGACAAAGGTCAGGGTCTGCTCATTGATGGAGGTTGCCGCCTGAAAGATGGCAATCACGATACCCAAAATCATGCTCACCAAAAGGAAGGGCATGGCAATCCTTAGGGACAGCATAAAGGTTTGGTTCATAATATCTAAAATTTCCGCACTATCCAGCATTTTCTTCCCCTTTCCCTATCGGAAACTGTTGACCACACTGGAAAAAAGCAGGTTCCATCCATCTACGGTAATAAAAAGCAAAAGCTTAAAGGGCATAGACACCATGGCCGGAGGTAACATTACCATACCCATAGCCATCAGGGTGGTGGATACTACCACGTCAATTAAGAGGAATGGCAGATAAATCAAAAAGCCGGCAGTAAAGCCTCTTTTCAGCTCCGAAGTCATAAATGCGGGAGTCACCACGGTTAATGGATAGTCCTTCGGATCCTTTTGCAGCTCCACCTTACTCATGGATACAAAACGATCCAATGTGGCCTTTTCCGTATTCCGGAGCATAAACTCCTTCATATCCTTCCCCATAATATTTAAAGCTTCTTCCTGAGTGACCGTCCCCTTCTTATAAGGTTCATAAGCCTCCGTATTAATTTTGTTCAAGGTGGGGCTCATGATGTAGAGGGTCAAAAAGAAAGCAATCCCCGCCAAAACCATGTTGGGAGGCGTTTGCTGAACACCCATAGCATTTCTTGTAAAGGATAAAATGATGATGATTCGGGTAAAGGAAGTCATCATAATCACAATAGAAGGCAGTAAAGCCACAAGGGTTAATAAGTAGATCAGTTCCAGGGTAGGAACGGAACCTCCATTTAATCCTGACAATAATTCATTCATCCTTATACCTCACTATCCAAATCGGAAGCGGAAGCTTTCTCCTCTTCCCCATTCCATGCACCGACATTCTTTACTTCATTCTTTCCTTGCAACTTCTTCTGTAAAAGCTTTGCCCCTTCCTTTTGAAATACGGAAAGAAAACTTTCTCCGTTCCCTAAGGGATTCTCTCCCTCATAGTCTTCCTGCAATTCGGTAATGAGTCTCATTCCTTCAGGTCCTGACGCCACAAGGAGACAGCGGTTCTCCTTCTCTAAACGAAGGATAAACAGCTGTCTGTCCTGAGATACCTGTATATGGTCAACCACTTGCATGTATCGACTTTTTTGGAACATTCTTCCGTACTTTCCGATAAAACGATGTAGAGCCCAAGCTCCTAAAAGGAAGAGACAGAAGAGTAAAAAACCGGACACAAGGGAGATGATATCCTGTTGAAACATTATAGGCTCTCCTGATTAATGTCTTTCTTCAAAATCTCGGTGATACGAATACCGAAGTTTTCTTCTACAACTACGATGTCTCCTCTGGCAATACACTCTCCGTTTACGTAGAGGTCTGCCTGCTCTCCTGCCATCTTGTCCAGAACCACCAGAGAACCCTGGGTAAAGTCTAAGATATCCTTTACCAGCTTTCTGGTCCTTCCGATTTCTACGGAAATCTCCAAAGGTACCTTCATCAGCATTTCTCTGTTGTCAGGATTTTCTCCTGCTTCTCCACCCTCATTCTCGAATTCTCTGGAATTTAAAGGTTTAATCAGAGATGGCTCGGAAGATTTCGCTTCCTTATTCTTTCCTCCCTGAATATCCCGAATCAGCTCCAGCATCTGGGTCTGAGACTGTTGCATCTGGTTTAAAAGCTGCAAGGTGAGAGGATCCTGATAAGCCACCCCCTGGGGCATAGCCATCATCTGGGGAGCCATCTGAGCCGGTGCAGGCTGTAGAGCCGCTACAGGCTGTGGTGCAGGGGCGGCGGCTGCCGGTTCTGTCGGTGCAGGAGTTGCCGCTACCGGTTCCGAAGCAGGTGCCGGCTCTGCTGCAGGAGCGGGTGTCGCTTCAGAGGCTCCCTCTCCGTTTTGCTCTGCCAGTAAGCTGGCCAATAAAGCATCTGCCGTAGCCTGGTCGATAGGACCGGACTTTGCAGGCATTGGAGCTTCCTCTGCCGCAGGCGCTTCCGCTGCTTCTGCAGCCGGTACTTCCGCTACAGGCTCTTCTACTTGAGGCGATACAGCTTCCTCACTACTGGCAACCACCTCATCATCTTCCTCTTCTCCCATACCAAACTGGGCAGTAAAGGGCTTCAAAAGCTTCTTTACCAGATCCACAGACATGATATTTAAGAATTCACTCTTTAAGTTATCTTCGATTTCCAGGGTGAAGCGGATAACAACATTCTCTTCATTCCCTTCGAAATACTTGTCTTTAAATGCAGCGCCGTCTGTGATTTCGTAAGAAATGGGGGTAGAAATATCTACGGTTGTTCCCAGGAACTCAGAAAGAGCGGTAGCCGAAGCTCCCATCATCTGGTTCATTGCCTCACGAATCGCACTGGCGTTGATTTCGTCCATGACGAATTCATCTTCCGGAATCTCCGAACCCATCATCATGGAAACGATGATACGAACGTCGTTCCGGGAAAACATCATGATGTTTCTGCAATCAATTCCTTGAACGTATGCAATTTCAACTCCTATTGCCGGCTCTAATTCCCGAAACTCAAAGTTTTCTTTGTTTTTCACCTGCACAACAGGAGTAGTAATATTAACTTTAGTGCCAAGAAGAGTGGATATTGCCGTTGCTGACGCCCCAAGGCTGATATTCATAATCTCGCCTATGGCATCGATTTCCATTTCATTGAAGCTATTCGCACCCATCTAACTTACTCCTTTAATTCTCAGTTTCCTGTTCCTATCGCCCCTTCTTACTTGCCGATGTCCAGCGCTCTTTGTGCCATGGTCTTCATGGCATTTAAAGCGGTAACATTGGCTTCATAAGAACGAGTGGCAGACATGGAGTCCACCGTCTCCTTCAAAATATCTACATTGGGGTAGTTTACATAGCCCTGCGCATCCGCATCAGGATGATTGGGGTTATAAACCCTCTTCATCTCCCGATCGTCGGTAATGACACCCTGAACACGAACTCCCGCATGCTGTCCCCGGAAGCCCTTGCCATTTTGCGCATTTCGAAGGGCCTGCTGGAAGGAGCGTTCTCCGAAGCTTTCCAGTACTACATCTTTTCTCTTGTATGCACCGCCTGCTTCGGTTCTGGTGGTATCCACATTGGCAATATTTTCTGCCGCAATGTCCATTCTGACTCTCTGAGCGCTCATCCCTGATGCACTAATATCGAATGAATTTAAAAATGACATGTTCTTCCTCTACTCTCTTTACTTGCCTAACCTAAAATGTTCTTTACGGTGGAAGTAATTCTCTCTGCATTAAAGGGCTTTACAACGAAATCCTTTGCTCCGGACTTAATTGCATCCACTACCATGCTCTCCTGTCCCATCGCGGTGCACATTACAACCTTCGCATCAGGATGTGCTTCTCTGATCTTCTTCAGAGCCTGCAATCCATCCATGTTGGGCATGGTAATGTCCATGATCACAAGATCAGGATTCTCTTCTTCAAACTTCTTTACTGCTTCCATGCCATCCTGTGCTTCCACGAAGGTGCAATCAGCAAAGCCGCCCTTTGTAAGGGAGTTCTTCACCATCATTCGCATGAACGCTGCATCATCTACTAACAAAATCTTTGCCATCTTCGTTTCTCCTATCCTTATACTAAGCTTTTTTTATATCTCTATGGCAGTTTCCTGCCTTAAGACCAGTTTATTCCTCATCATCCAGAGAAGGCTCCGGATCCAGTAAATCCTGAATGTCTTGTGCCATCACATTCATCGGTGAAATTTCTTCTTCCGGAATTTCTTCCGTTTCCCCTTCCTTTGCTACCGCGTCGGAAAGTGCTTCCATCGCCTTATCTTCCTTTTGGATGATTCGGTCTTCAATCCGAATGGCAATGTTTTTCTTATATACTCCCATCTTTCCGGTAAACCAGGGCTGTCTTCCTACATAGAGCTTTACAGCGGAATTCTTCGCCTTGTTTAAGTCGATGACATCCCCCACCTTTAAATGATAGAGATCTTCAATGTCCAACTTGACAACGCCAAGCTGTCCTGTCATCGGGAAACTGGAAGCCTTCAAATGTTCCATAATGGTATCTTGGTTGTTCTCGTAAGCAAAGCCTCTGGCCAGATGTTTCCGGTTATCAATAATCTTAAACATATGTTCCAGAAGGGTTCCTGGAAGACAAATACGGATTCTTTCCATGGCTAAACCGGAAATATCCACATTCATCACTGCCAGCACTACGGTTTCATCCAATCCGACTTCCTGTACCATGGAGGGGTTGGTCTCTATCTTTGCAATCTTAAACTCTGCAGAAATATAGTTACTGAAACCATCTCCCAGAGCATGGACGATGTATTCCATGATTCTCTTATAGAGAGCCATCTCCACATCGGTGTAGCGGTAATCCTCTTCCGTCTTTATGACAGAATCGCTTCCTCCCAACATGTGGCTTACCAATGTCAACGTAAGTCCCGGTGAGATGTAACTCATCATAGGTACATTGCTCTTTCCCTTGTCCTGCACATAGGTGTCTACTATCGTCATACAGTCATTTTCATGGAAGGCATTCACATATTCGTAGTATCTTGTCTCTCTTAACTCTAAAACCGTAATGTCCGTCATGGTACGGAAAATACCATTCACCTGAGAGGTTAAAATTCTTGCATAGTTATCGAAGATACTCCTCAATAATCGAATTTTATCTTTGGTGAACTTTCTCGGACTGTAGAAGTCGTATTTGCTATACGTTTCTTCTTCCTTCTGCACTTCTTCTTTCTTCGGTTCCAAAACCTCAGCAGCTTTTTCTTCCACCTTTTCTTCTTTGGGTGGTCCGTCCTGCATGGATTTCAGAAGCGCATCAATTTGGCTTTGGGATAAGACGTCTGCCATTCAATAACCTCTTCCTCTTCCTACTGTAAGAAAATCGCGCTTTTCTTACATAACCCCTTTCTCATACTCCCTTAGCCCTGCTAAAGGATTTAAGACTTAGCTTTTCCTCCAAGTCCTTTCAAGAAGTCTCCCAGTATTTTTTTGATGTTTCCTCCAATACTGTCCTCTTCTTTTTCCCC
>CALIEL010000373.1 GCA_938022235.1 Oribacterium parvum | reverse complement strand
CTCACCGTTTTTGCAACATTTTTTTTAACCGGCAATAAGGGATCCACCCAAAGTCTAAATAGTCCGGTTATTCCGAATATGAGAGTTCCATTCTTAAGTCAAATTCCTTTTTTGGGAGAAGTATTCTCGGGTCATAATTTGATTACCTATTTGGGATGGTGCTTTACTATTTTTTTGGCATTATTTTTTTGGAAAATGCCAGCGGGAATTAGAGTTCGGGCTGTCGGAGAAAGTGAAGCTGCGGCAAAATCCGTTGGGCTTCCGATTGTCAAATATAAGATAATGGCTTTAACAATGGCGGGAGCTTTGGCGGGAATAGGCGGCGCATATATGTCTATGGGTTATGTTTCCTTTTTTTCCAGAGATATGGTTGCCGGAAGAGGCTGGATAGGAATGGCGGCGGAAGCGATGGGAAAGGGTTTACCGGGACCGATTATGCTTGCGGTTTTGATTTTTGGAATGGCTGATTGTTTAGCAATTCGACTGCAAATACTGAACCTTCCATCGCAGCTTATACAGTGCATCCCGTATATGGTAACGATTATAGCGATATCAGTATATTCGTATATGGCAAGACAGAAGAAAAAATCTACGAAAAAGAAGAGAATGAGTGCTTTGATAACAGAGACAAAAGTAGAAGGAGATTAATTATATGGCAAAGAAGGCCTGGGAATATGAAAGGAAATGGATACTGGAAGCTATTCCTCCCGAAGTGGATGAGAGCAGTGATAATGAGAAAGAGTGGATGGTTTATTTGGACAATGCGAATGCATCAGATTGTCAATTATTTACGGATTGGTATAGTGAGGTTCCCGGTTCAAAGGCACCGTGTCACCTGATTGTTGCTGCAATTGAGTGTATGAGAGAAAAGGGATATTTGGTTGCTGAAGCAGAGAAATGGATTGAACCCGGATTAAAAGCAGTCCAGGAAAAAAATGGATCAGACATTCAAGTGATTACTGCAAAAATATATCGTGCTTTACAGGAAGCGGAAAAGAATGAGAATTCTCCGTATTGGAATCATAGAATTTACCGCAGTTTTTTAGATGTTAAAAAAGATGTATCTTTTGTAGAACCGATTTACTTTGATGTGCACAGTAAACAATTTCAGGAAAAGGTATACGCGGGTTGGATGGGGCAGTTGATAGGAGGATGTCTCGGAACACAAATCGAAGGATACACCACGGATAATATCCGAAAAAGGTTTGGTGAGGTTAGGGGATATTTAAGAAAGCCGGAGACCTATAATGATGATATAACTTATGAATTGGCTTATTTGGATGGGTTTAGTGAAAAAGGATATAGCATTACTTCTTTGGATGTAGCAGATAAGTGGTTGGAATTCATAGCGGATGGATATTCTGCGGAAAAAGTTGCTTTAGAGAATTTACGACATGGGTTAGTCCCCCCGATGAGTGGTCAAATCAATAATTATTTTTCGGATTGGATTGGGGCACAAATGAGAACACCAATGCATGGAATGCTTGCCCCGGGGAATCCGGAATTGGCAGCTAGACTTGCGGTGGATGATAGTGTCGTCTCCCATTCTAATAGTGGAATGCTGGGGGGAATGTTTAATGCCATGCTTGTTTCACTTAGTTTTGTTGAAAAGAGTATGAAGTCTGTTTTACAAAAGACTGTAGATATGATTCCCCATGAGAGTGAATACTATACTGTAGTGAAGTATGCTTTTGAGCTATGCAAGACGGAAAAAGAATGGGAAGAGGCTTGGAAAAAGGTAGAAGAAAAATACAAAGAATATAACTGGATTCATGCGTATCCGAACGTTGCCGCAGAGATTATCGCCCTGTGGTATGGAAATGACGAATTTGAAAAAACCTGCCATATCATTGCCATGGAAGGGCAAGATGCTGATTGTACAGCGGCGCCTGTTTTAAACGCTTTGCTTTGCATGATAGGTCTAGAAACAGTTGGGGAGCATTGGATAAAGCCGATAGGAAAGAATATAGCAACGTTAATGAGAAGAATGAGAAATTTGACAATAGATGAACTATGTGAAAAAACGGTAAATGCAGTTAGAAAGGCTACAGTATGAGAGTATTAGTTTATGGTTCTTTGAATATTGACTATGTGTATGCAGTGAATCATATATTAAAACATGGTGAAACAGAAACTTCAGATAATCTACGTATCGTTGCTGGGGGAAAAGGATTAAATCAGGCTATTGCATTATCTAAGGCTGGTGTAAAGGTTTTTCTAGCCGGTCAAATTGGGAAAGAAGGCGCGTTTTTGGAAAAGATATGCACGGATGCTTTAGTAGATACATCATTCCTTCAGTATACGGAAGAGAAAAGTGGTCATGCTATTATTCAGGTGGATTCGAATGGTGAGAACAGTATCCTTCTTTTCGGGGGGGCAAATAGAACACAAAAAAGAAATAAAATAGATGAAGTTTTTGCATATTTTGAAGAGGGAGATTATTTATTGCTTCAAAATGAAATTAATGAGTTGGACTATATTATTGAAAAGGCATACAGTAAAAAAATGTATATCGTATTGAACCCATCTCCTTTCGATTTGCATTTACAAGAATGTGATTTGCAGAAGGTTTCCTTATTCATTCTAAATGAAATAGAGGGAGGGCAGATTACGGGAAAATCCGAACCTACTGAGATTAAGGAAGAGTTAGAATCCCAATTTCCCCATGCTGAAATTCTTCTCACGTTAGGTACAAAGGGGTCAAAGTACTTTGGTAAAGGAAAAAAGGTATTTTTTCAGGAATGTTATAAGGTGAACACCGTGGATACGACCGGAGCAGGGGATACCTATACTGGATATTTTGTTGGTATGAGAATGAAGGGAAGGGAGGTAGCAGAGAGTATGCGATTGGCATCTGTCGCTGCAGGCATTGCATGTACAAGGAAAGGTGCTTCCGTCTCCATACCGGAATATAAAGAGGTCGAAAGAATTTAGAGCATGAGGACAAGAACGTCGTTTTGAATTTCGTATACGAACAACCAATCCGGTTCAACATGACATACTCTTGTTCCCTTATACTTACCGGATAGGTCATGGTCTCGGTATTTTACATCTAATGTGCCGCCTTGAGATCATCCATAGTTTTATAGGATTTTACACTACTATCTAAGGCAATACGGCGTCCTTCCTCGATAGCAGCAACTGTCTCTTCATTTGGAGTATCCAGTTTTAAAGAAAAGGGAATCCCGTTTTCACGGATAGTTGTTCTAAGAAACATATTGATGGCGGTAGTCATATTCAGTCCCAGCTCGGAAAATATTTGATCCGCCTGCTCTTTAATATCCTTATCGGTTCTGATGTTTAAATTTGTTGTTGCCATGCAAAGTCCCCCAAGCAGATATTTCTACATTGTTATTTTAACGCATTGACTTTATGATAGAATACATCAAAATTCGTTTGTTATCAATACATTGTCATTATAAAATGAGGTAATCAGTTATGAATTAAACAAGAGTTTCTGAAGGAGTGGGGAGAGGAAGTGACTTTGAATTACTAATGGAGGTCGCTAAAAATTATTTATTTCCCTTACCAGTTCATCTAAGTTTCTTCGGCCATAAAGTATGCGAAGAACATAGATTCTCTTTTCCTTTATATCAGGAAGATAGTATAAGACGTAGTTTCCCACAAGAGACTTTCTTATTTCTTTATTAGGGAGAAATTCATTTTTCACAATGCTACCAATTTTAGGCACAGAACAAATAGAAGTGAGTACTGCCAGGAAATCCTTTAAAAAGCTTGCTGCCGCCTCAGGGTTAGAAAGTTCAATGGAAATATAGGATAGAATTTCATCCAAGTCTGCTTCCGCCTTTTTGGTAAAATGATACTGATACTTAGAGGTCATATTTCTCCTTTAATTTGCTAATCGTATCGACTCCATCTTCGGTATTTCCCTCTTTTAAATCCTTCAGCCCCTCCATAACGGCTTTTGCTTCGTACATCTTTTGCATAGTTTTCTCATAATACTCAATATCCATGACCACAAGACGCCCGTACCCATTTTTGGTAACGTAAACAGGGCCCTGCTCTTTGACACAGTGCTTTTCCACCTCTACAGTATTTTTTAAATCTCTCATGGGAATAATTTT
>CALIEL010000372.1 GCA_938022235.1 Oribacterium parvum | reverse complement strand
ACATTTTCCCTTTCTTCCGGAAAGAATCGGAGATTTTCAAAGAGCCCAGTGTACTGCAGGAGGGGTGAATTTATCGGAAATTTTCATTCCGGAATTTCAAAGTAAAAAGAATACGGATTTATACTTTGCCGGGGAAGTCTTGGATGTGGACGGCATTTGTGGAGGCTATAACCTTCATTTTGCCTTTGGATCGGGAATTTTGGCGGGAAGAGCCATGGGGAAGAAAAATGATTAAAATTGGACAGTTGAAATTAGCTATAGAGAAGGAAGAGGATGCCCTTCTACCGGCCATTGCCAAGTGCCTGAAGCTGAAAAAGGAGGAGATTTCTTCCTATCAGATTCTTCGCCGTTCTTTGGATGCCAGAAAAAAGCCGCAGCTCTTTTATGTTTATACCGTTTCTGTAGAGCTAAGAGGAGTTTCCGAGAAGAAGCTCCTTGACAAACTGAAAAATAAAGATATTCAAAGCTATAGCACTGTTTTGTATCAGGAGCCAAAGTGTCCGGAAAGGATTCAGGGAAAGGCTTTGAAGGATTTCTTTCAGTCGGAAGAGCATCGCCCTGTTGTGGTGGGTTTCGGGCCTGCAGGAATCTTTGCCGCTCTTTTACTGGCCAGAGCAGGCTGTCGCCCCATTGTTTATGAGCGGGGAAAGGCTGTTGAGGAAAGAGCAAAGGATGTGGAAGTCCTTTGGGAGAAGGGGATTTTAAACAAGGAATCCAATCCCCAATTTGGGGAAGGAGGAGCAGGAACCTTTTCTGACGGAAAGCTGAATACCTTGGTAAAGGATCAAAACGGTCGCTCCCGTTATGTCCTTCAGGAATTTATCCGGCATGGTGCCAAGGAAGAAATCCTCTATGATGCCAAACCCCATGTGGGAACGGATGCCTTGATTTCCATTGTTTCCTCTATCCGAAAGGAAATAGAGAGTCTTGGAGGAGAAATTCACTTCGGACAGCAATATCATTTTCAAAAGGAGGAGAAGCATCCCCTAATCATTGCTATAGGACATAGTGCAAGAGACAGCTTTCGGGAGCTTTATGCCCTTTCTTATCCCATTGTGGCAAAGGATTTTGCCATGGGCTTTAGAGTACAGCATAGCCAAAGGGATATCGATGCCGCCTTATACGGTGAGATTCCTGAGGAATTAAGAGAAAAGCTGGGAGCCTCCGCCTATAAAATCAGTCATCAGGCAAAACATCGTTCTTTTTACAGCTTTTGTATGTGTCCGGGAGGATATGTGGTAAACTCTTCTTCGGAGGAGGGGAGACTTTGTGTGAACGGCATGAGCTATAGCAAAAGAGACAGCGGCTATGCCAACTCCGCCATCATTTTTACAATAAAAAAAGAGGAGTATGGTGGAGAAAATAATCCCCTTGCCGGAATTGCTTTGCAGGAATACTGGGAAGAGAAGGCCTTTCAACTGGGAGCGGGAAGAGTGCCCTACAGCAGATACGACAAAATTAAAAATGTCGTAAGCGAAACCGAAGATTTGGAGCTTATGCTGAAGGGGCAGAGCAAGGAATGTGATTTAAACCCTCTTTTCCATTTTGAAAACTATCCGAAGCTTGGCAATATAAAAGAGGATTTTATTGAATCCATGGAAGCCTTTGAAGGCAAGATGAAGGGCTTTTCCAAGGGAAATACCCTGATTTACGGTGTGGAGAGCAGAACCTCTTCTCCTCTTAGAATTTTAAGGGATGAAGAACTCCGCTGTATGGAGAAGGAGATTTACCCCTGCGGAGAGGGCGCCGGCTATGCCGGAGGAATTATGAGTGCCGCCATGGACGGCATGAAGGTGGCAGAGGCCTATATTCGTTCCTTAGGGAAATAATATAGCCTTGCCATATTATATTCTTATACAGATATAAAACTAGCTATCTAGCTATGCTACAAAAATAGAAATGTGAGGGAATTGTGGGAAACAAGTTATTTACGGAAATATTGGAA
>CALIEL010000371.1 GCA_938022235.1 Oribacterium parvum | reverse complement strand
TCAGAAGAGGAGAATAAGACTGTTCCTTCGGAAGCAAAGACTGAGGAGTCTTCTTTGGAAGAGAAGGAGAGTTTGTCATCGGAAGAAGCTAAGCAGGAGGAAAAGCCGGAGTATATGGAAGCCGGTTCCTTTGAGGCCTCCTACGGTAATGATATTACTGTGTTGGCAAGCTTTTCTGCGGGAACCTTCTATGAGGGAACCAGAATGAAAGTGCTTCCGGTAGATTCTGAAAGTGTTCTGGAAGAGGCCAAGGCCCTTTCTCAGAAGGATTATAAGAAAAAGAATCCGGGGGAAGAGACGGAGGTTGAAGTTCTGGAGGCTTTTGACATTTCCTTCTACAGAGAAATTAACGGTGTGGAAAAGGAAGTACAGCCTAAGAACGGCAAGAAGGTAGAGCTTCGTTTGCAGAAAAGTAAAAAAATAAAGGATGCTTTAGAGAAGGCTGAGGAAAATTTTAAAGAAGATCAAGAAGAGGAAGTTGAGGAAGAATTACAGATTGTACATCTTCCTGAAGACCATCCCGGAGAAATCCTTAGTGTAAAGGAGGAGGGAGAAGAACTCCTATTTTCCGCAAAGCATTTCAGTCCCTTTGTCCTGATGGGAAGTGGTTCGGGAGAAGAGGTTGTCAACCATGAGTTTAAGGCGTTCTGGACGGAAGCTCCTAATGCTCCTCGATTTGGCACGACCATTCCCAACGGCCATAGCTATACCGATGGCAGCAATGGTGTTATGCGGGAACAAAGAGATTTAAAAATCATTCCTCCGGAGAATGCTTCCAACGGTACGGATACAACTACCCTGGGCATAGAGCTTACCCTGAAGGGAAACAAAAATGTCAGTTATGATCCCGGAACGGTTAGCATTGATATTCCTGCCAGAATTTTTGAAGGCTGGGATGAAAATGAACCGGACAAAATTTCTGTATATGAGAAAAAGGAAGGGAATCGGCATAAGTTACAACCATCTATGGCTACCGGTTTGCTAGAGGCACCAAATACCAATACCCAAAGTAGCTTTAATTATACCATTATCAAAAAGAATGTTCCCGGAAAGGATAAGCCGGAGGAGTATCTTCATTTAACTAACTTCAGGGCGTTAAACGGTGGATTTACCTTTAAGGCGGATGTTGCCTATAACCTGACTCCTACCATGCTGAAAGTAAAGCATGATAATACTAAGGGGGTAGGTGTCTATGACAATAAATTCCCTGTCAGCTTAAATATTGACCATAGCGATAACAATTTGGATGTGAAACAGGATGTTCCTCTTTCCGTTCATGTGGAAACAAAGGTTGAGCCTACCCTATTCAATTTCAAGCACGGTGACGCGGATACGAAACAGGGGCTTTTCTTCTCCTGGGATCCCAGCTGGGGCGAGACCACGGATAAAGCGGGTGAGTATTTTTACGGTGTTTGGTACGTAAGAGTGGATAGAGCTAGGGGAAGTTCTCAGCCCTTTGATTATAGCTTCCAAACCTTAGATCCGGAAAAGTCGGATGGGGGTATCCTGGTTGGTGCGAAGAAGCTTCCTACAAACGCGGCATGGAATATCTACTTCAATAAGGACAATATTGAAAATCTTGCCAGAAACGGTTATGCGGATATTGCAAAGTTTATGGGGCCGGGAAAAAATCCTCCGGCAACACAGCCCTTTTTGGAGAACCCCATTGGTAGAAGCTATGTAGGAATTCCAAAGGACCCCAGTGTAGAAAACCTCCCCACTAATCAGCCCTATGCGGAAACCTTAAATTATGCCTACGACAAGAATAATTCCCAGCTTTATGCCTTACTGTATAAGTATCCTATGAGCAAGTTGCAAGAGGCAAAGGACAAGGGGATCGATCTTACGACCAAGGAGAAGGGGCTTGATATTCACAATAGGATTAAGTTTACAGAAACCTGGGCAGACGGCTATGTGAGAGAGGGTGAGGTGGAGGCAGCACCGATGAAGGTACTTCTTCCCTCTTCTGGACCGGGAGACTTTTTATTAAAGAAGTATAATACTGTGGATAGACAGTATTACCTTGGCGTTTTTGGATTACAAAGTATTTATGAAGAGGGTAAAGCGGCTCCTGTCGTATATAGCAACTGGAATGAAAGCTTTACGCTTTCTTCTTCCTATAAGGCAAAGGATAGCAGTGTAAATGTTTCTGAGAATGGAAGCTATACCACCTCCTCTGATCCTAATGTTCCCGGTTCCGGTGCTACCCTTACAGACGGAGAGTATAAGCTGTTCTCTGTAAAACCCAGACAAGTGGATGGAAAAACACTGGAAAAAGCAACAAACAAGGATGTATTTTCCAGTGATTCTATAAGAAACGGTGATGTTTATAGAGGTGATGTTTATACATTAAAAGAGAATGACTACCATTATAGCCGTATTTATTTAAGAGATATGAAGGCCTATGATGTGGATTATTTGGATAATCCGCTGATAAAATTCTCCGGTAAAGCAAGTCCCAGAAAAAAAGATAAAACTTATCCTCCTGTAGAGGTTTGGGTTAAGGATAAGAGGAATCTTGGAAGAGGTTTTTTTAAGTATGGTTACTTAAGCTATAAGGATAATGGAGGCGTTACCTTTACCGTAACAGAGCCCGGTGCAATAAAGAAGAATACAGTCAATGACTATACCGACATTTCCCATACGAATCAGCTGGACTTAGAAGCTGCCTTTGGAGATAACATTGTAGGGCTTCAG
>CALIEL010000370.1 GCA_938022235.1 Oribacterium parvum | reverse complement strand
GCATTGATAATGATGTAATGCTTCTTTCCTCTTTTTCTGCTCTCGATAATGCGGTTAATGATGGCCTGCTCGTCTCCATCATACTTCTCCGGCAGAAGAATTTCTTCCGCACCATTTGCCACACCGCACCAAAGAGCGATATAGCCTGCGTGTCTTCCCATTACTTCGATAATGGAACAACGCTCGTGGGAGGTAGAGGTATCTCGAATCTTATCAATAGCCTGCATAGCAGTATTGATAGAAGTATCAAATCCAATGGTATAATCTGTGCAGGCGATATCCAAGTCAATGGTTCCGGGAACGCCGATAGTGTTAATGCCTAAAGCGGAGAGCTTTCCGGCACCCATGAAGGAGCCGTCTCCACCGATAACCACAATGCCGTCGATGCCGTGCTTCTTACAGATTTCCGCACCTCTCTTCTGGCCTTCGGTTGTGGTAAACTCCTTACATCTGGCGGTATACAATACAGTACCTCCACGGCTTACTATATCGGAAACAGAGTGGCTGTCCAATTCTTTGATTTCTTCTTCTAAGAGTCCTGCATAGCCACGCATAACCCCCTTAACCTTTAGACCATTGTGAATCGCGGTTCTCACCACGGAACGAATAGCCGCATTCATTCCGGGAGCATCTCCTCCGGAAGTTAAAACACCAATTGTTTTTACTGCTTTCCCTGCCATAACTGCCTCCAATCTACCTTACTGTTTTGATTTTATTCTTTACCGTTTCTCTATACCGGTTTTTCCACACACTGCACATTATATGTACCCGGCATATATCCCGGTCATGCAACTTGCCCGAGTCTCTTCTTGTGATATACCATTCTTATCAATATCCGTTATGCAGTGTATCTCGTCATGTATTTATTTCTGAACAAGTACACTATATTACTCTATCCTTACGCATTTTTCAAGGATTTTAGCTGTTCTTTCACATTTTCCGGACCTACAATTTTTGCAAGATTTTCCAGCAATTCTTGGGAAGATTGTACAGCATATAGCTTCCCTAAGCGCTTAATGGCCTTTTCCTTCCGTAGGTAAATGGCTACGGTGCTTTCGCCCCCCTCTTGAGACAGACATTCCAAAACTTCCTTTTCCTTCTCCAGATAGGCCTCTTTGTCGGAAAATTGCAACCAAATTTCTTTCGGCAAATTTTCAAAAGCTATAATTTTTTCCGCAATCAATTTCCCGTTGGCTTCATCATTCATCTGCACTCTGCCATAGACAAAAACTTTCTTGTCCTCCTGAATCAGCTCCTCCGTAAGCTCGTAGGTCTTAGGGAAAACCACCACTTCCATGGAGCCTGTATTGTCTTCCAATGTCACAAAGGCCATCATGTCATTTTTCTTGGTAATACGACGGTTAATGCCGGTAATCATACCTCCCACGGTACATTGCTCCATATCGGAAAGCCGATTCTCCTCTTCCATTACCTCCAAGGAAAAATCTCTGGCTCTTCTGGTGCAGACCTGTTTCAAAAGGGCTCTGTCACTGTCCAGAGGATGTCCGGAGAGATAAACGCCTAAAGCATCCTTTTCATTTCGTAAAAGCTCTGCCTTGGGAAATTCTTCTAAATCAGGAAAAATCAGCTCAAATTCCTGTCTTTCCTCCGCCTCTTCTCCTAAAAGATCCAAAAGGCTCATCTGCCCTGCAATCTGGTCCTTCTTTCCCTTCTGCAAATCCTCCAAAACCTCCGGAAGCATGACCAGCTTTTCCCTTCTGTTTCCTTCCAGATTGTCAAAGGCTCCTGCATGGATAAAGGACTCCATGGCCCTTCTGTTAATACCTCTTTGACTTAGTCGCTGTACCAAATCTTCAAAGTTTCTAAAGGGTCCGTTCTTTCGTTCCAGAATAATCTGTTCTGCGGCGGATCTTCCTACGCCCTTTACCGCGGAAAGACCGTATCGAATCTTTCCATCCTTCACGGAGAAGCCCACCTCCGCCAGTTGAATATCCGGCGGCAGTATCTCTATTCCCTGTTCTCTGGCTACCTCGATATACTCAGCGGTTTTCACCGTGTTATCCATAAAGGATCTCATGGTGGCGGCGTAGAATTCCGGGGCATAGTAATACTTTAAATAGGCGGTTTGATAGGAAAGCAGGGCATAGCT
>CALIEL010000369.1 GCA_938022235.1 Oribacterium parvum | reverse complement strand
TATCTCCTAAACGCATTCTTAGGGAATATTCATAGGCCTTAGCCTGCCCTGAAGCATTGTTCATTGTTGCCCCTTCCAGAATTTTCCCTTCACTCAGAACCTCCTGAAGAGCAATAATATCACACTCTTTAATGATATCTGCAATCATATCCAAGTCTCGTGATGCTCCGGCACTATAGGATAAATTTCTTACATTAAAAGATCCTATTTTATATGACATTCTCTCCCCCTCGTTATCCTCATTACAAAATAACTTGTTTAATATTTTATATAATATAATCCAACATTAAATTTTCTATATTTTTTGCCAATTATCAATGTATAATTTTTAAGAAGTTTTTTATATCAACATTATACAAGCTCTCTTATAAAAATAATACTTCAATACTTTGTATAAATATTAACTTTATTACCTATATATGTCTATTTGGGCCAAGCCCTTAAAAAGATAAGATAAAACGTATAAGATTCGACTACTGAATCAAGTAAAAACGTAAAAAACCTATTCAATCGTGTCCATGAAGACACTATCAAATAGGCTTTGCAATTTGTATTGTACTCTCTCATTTACTTGTAATTTACAATCTGCTCCAGAGTACAGAGCATTGTATTATTTCCGCTTGCTTCTGCTATGATTTTCTCATCAAATCCGCTTTCCGAAAATAACGCATAATAGAACTTCGCTTCTTTTTTCAGGGAAGAAAGTTTTGCCAGCGTATCCAAATATTCCGAATAAGAAAATGGACTTGTTTTCAATTTACATTCTCCCAGCAAGTACTGCTTGGCATCGGCACTGATACAAAGAAGATCAATTTCAGACTCTGCTATACGGACTCCTTTAGGCATGGACTCATCACGAACTGTCGTCTTTCCCATCCACCTCCCCATTTTGGCATAACGGAAAGGCAGAGCATTCTTTTTCTGCATTTCTCGAACAAACTCATGGCAGACAGACTCAAAAGTAATGGAGGCAAATCGCTGAAGCATAGGCTTAACTAAATATTCATAGACACCATCCACGTCCCCATCTTCCAGCTGAGAAAAATTCGTAAAGCAAAACGCATACCAGAAGCGAAAATAATTATCCGTCAGACGATAAATTCCTCTATTGGAATTCCCATGTTCTTTTATTCCCGCATCCACTGAAAATTCTCGTTCCACAATGCCCAATTCCATCAGGTTCTTAAGGTACACGCTAGTCTTGGAAATATCCTCTACAAGAGACTTTTGGCTAATAGCATTCAGCTTGGTATTTCCCAAGGCAACCGCCTCAATAATGGAATTATAAATCGGAGTTTCTCTCAACTCCTGATGGAGCAAAAACTCCACCTCACTATATAAAATACAACCCTTCGTCAAAATGTTTCTTTTTATATTTTCCTCAAGAGATAAATTCGAATTCCACTGACATAAATAATGTGGTATACCGCCAAGAATAGCATAAGACAATAACTTATCTTTTGCAGAATAATTCGGAAAGAATTTAGCCGCATCATAAAAACCCATTTCCTGCATTTTGTAGATTCCTGTAGCCCTGCCATAGAGAGGATTTTTTTCTGCCAGTAATTCCTTTTCCATAAAACTCATGGCACTTCCGCACAAAACCAGCATTACATTCTTATCTCTAAGCTCCATATCCCATAAGTTTTGTAGTATAGAAGGTATACTTTTATTTCCATGACACATATAGGGGAACTCATCAATAATCAGTAATTTTTTCTCCTCTCCATAAGGAAGCTCCAAGATGGAGCGAAATGCTGTTTCCCAATCATGAAATGTAGAGATATAGTTTTTTGCCGGAATTTCCTCTCGTAACATACAGTTCGAAAAATTTCTGAGCTGCACAGCATCTGTTGTTTCAGTACAGGAAAAAAAGACGTGGGGCTTTCCTTTACAAAACTCTCGTAAAGTTTCCGTCTTACCAACACGTCTTCTACCATATAAAACAATCAGCTGTCCGCCATTTTCATTATATTTGTTATTGAAAAAATTTAACTCATTTTGCCTTCCAATAAACAAAGCACTTTACCTCCCGCCAATGCAAAATATCTAATCCAGATTTACTAAATCACGATTTGATATTATTATAGTGGTTATAAAAAGGATGGGCAAGATATAAAAAAATAGAAATTAGCAAAACTGATAGTTTTATCCTCTACACCTTCTCTCCTTCCTCCTTTGTCTTTCCCATTACCTGACTAATGGCCGCATGACTGCCGGTTTGCATCTGGCTAAGTAATGCCTGCCCGCTGCTCTGTATTTGACTGATCACCGTCTGCCCGCCACTTTTTATCTGGGAAACGGCGGCTTCCTTACTGCTCTCTATCAACTTGCTTAAAGCATTCATAATTTCTTTTTTCTTATCTTCCGGAAGCTTTCCCATCTCCTTCCAGATAGTTTCCATATTTTTCATTAAATTCCCGGAGAACTCTATAAAGGTCTCCGATTTTGTACTTTCAATCAGGGAAAATGCTGTAGTGCAAAGGGATTCTCTGGTTTCATCATCCATGGTTTCCAGCCAGCTTCCCAAGGTGGTTTTCGTGTACTCACTAAGCTCATCCAGTTCCGAAGAGACAAGGGTATCCTTTTCCGCTTCCCATGTCATAGCATCATGCTGCAAAATGCCCTTTGCCGTACTGTGAATCACATGTTGCTCTGCGGGATTGGAAAGCAACTGCCCGATAATGGAGCTTTGAGGTGCAACGGTAAGAATTTTAGGCAGTATCTCCTGAAACTCTGGAGACTGAATAATCTCCTCTCGAAAGCCCGGGCCGTCATTATTATAAACTTGCACAATGCGTTCCTTGTGCTCTGGTTCACAAAAGGCAGCCGCATACATGGCGAAGTTCCCTCCCTTCGAGTGTCCTCCCAGAATAAACTTTCCCTCTAAAGCTTTAGCCACCTTGTTGAAATAGCTCACCGCTTCCTTGGAGCCTGCGGTTTCCGATTGGCAACTCATAAGAAAATCTTCTCTCCAACCGGTAATGGTCTCGTCTGTCCCTCGGAAAGAAACATAGTTAGTGCCATCCGGAAGTAAAAAGCAAAGGGCGGCAAATTGCTTTACCGTATC
>CALIEL010000368.1 GCA_938022235.1 Oribacterium parvum | reverse complement strand
GGGATTCAGGAGGCATACAAGGCTAAGGAAGAGGTTCTCTATAATGCCTTAAATAATTTCAAGAATGACAAAGAGGAGCTTGGAGAATTTCAGGAGGTCAAGGAGAACATTGTCACAAAAGAGAATGGAGAATACAAGTTCCATCTTGTGGCACAGTTCGAAAAAAGAAAATTAGACTTTGATGCATCCTTAAAAGAGGATTACAGCGGATTTACCTCCATGAGTTTTGTTCCGGAGTACAGTATGGAAGAGAAGATGGCTTCCGCCGGACAGAATCTCTTGGTGGGAATGGGAATGGTTTTTGCCGTACTCATTTTCATTGCCTGGATTATCAGCCTGTTTAAGTACATTCACATTTGGGAAGAAAAACACCAAGAGAAAAAGGCTAAGAGAAAGATGCCGGCTCCTACAGCTAAGGTGGTAGAAAAGCAAGTTCCTAAGCGCGTGGTTCCTGTTATAGAAAAAGAAGAGGGTATTCCTGAGGATGTATTAAGCATTGTAATGATGGCGGCTATTGAGGCCTATGAAGCGGAGCAGGTCGTGGAAAATCCTTTTAAGGATGCCAAGGAATTAAACAACGGTCTGGTGGTTCGTTCGATTAGAAGACGGAGATAAGGAGAGATTATGAAGCAGTATACAATTACAGTAAACGGTGTAGCTTATGATGTAACAGTAGAGGAGAAAAACGGCGGTGTAGTTTCCGCTCCAAAGGCAGTGGAGAAATCCGCGCCTGCAGCTTCTGCTCCTGTAGCCTCCGCACCTGCAGCATCTGCTGCCAAGGAAGGCAATGTGGCAGTATCCGCCCCTATGCCCGGAAAGATTCTTGCGGTAAAGGCGAAAGAAGGAGATAGTGTAAAGGCTGGAGACGTACTTCTTGTTTTGGAAGCCATGAAGATGGAAAACGATATTGTAGCTCCACAGGATGGTGTTGTAGCAAGCATTAATGTAAAGGTGGGAGACAGCGTGGAATCCGGTGCGAAATTGGCCAGCTTAAACGCATAAAGTTAGGATAGGAGGATATTTTCATGAATATAGTAGAGACCTTATCCAATCTACTACAGCAAACGGCCTTCTTTCATCTTACTCCGGGAAATTACCTGATGATTCTTGTTGCCCTGGTTTTCCTGTATCTGGGAATTGCCAAGGGCTTTGAGCCCTTATTGATGGTACCTATTGCTTTCGGAATGCTTTTGGTAAATATTTATCCGGATATTATGTTAAGCCCAGAAAAGTCCATCAATGGAACCGGGGGGCTTTTATGGTATTTCTTCCGTTTAGATGAATGGACCATTTTACCGTCTTTGATTTTCCTGGGAGTGGGAGCCCAGACGGACTTCTCCCCGTTGATTGCCAACCCCATCAGCTTCTTACTGGGAGCGGCGGCACAGTTCGGTATTTATGCAGCTTACTTTATTGCCATTTTCCTTGGCTTTAACGGAGCGGCGGCTGCGGCAATTTCCATCATCGGAGGAGCGGACGGTCCAACATCCATCTTCCTTTGCAATAAGCTGGGACAGACGGCATTGCTGGGACCTATTGCGGTTGCGGCGTACAGCTATATGTCTTTGGTTCCTATCATCCAGCCTCCTATTATGCGGGCTTTAACCACTAAGGAAGAGCGGATGTGTAAGATGGAGCAGTTAAGACCGGTTTCCAAGCTGGAAAAAATTCTGTTCCCCATTGTGGTAACCATTGTGGTTTGTTTGATTTTACCCACCACAGCACCGCTTGTAGGTATGCTGATGCTGGGAAATCTTTTTAAAGAGTCCGGTGTGGTAAAGCAGTTAACGGACACTGCGGCAAATGCCATGATGTATATTGTGGTTATTTTACTGGGAACCTCTGTAGGAGCAACTACCTCCGCAGAAGCCTTTTTAAATGTAAATACCTTAAAGATTGTTTTCTTGGGACTGGTAGCCTTTGCCTTCGGAACAGCGGCAGGTGTACTTCTCGGAAAAGTGATGTACTATGCTTCCGGAAAGAAGATTAATCCGTTAATCGGTTCCGCAGGCGTTTCCGCAGTGCCTATGGCGGCAAGAGTATCCCAAAAGGTGGGAGCGGAATCAGACCCGACCAACTTCCTTTTAATGCATGCCATGGGACCGAATGTGGCAGGTGTTATCGGAACGGCGGTTGCAGCAGGAATCTTTATGGCTGTGTTTGGAGTGAAATAGAAAGGGGAAAATATGGCAAAAGTTAAGATTACGGAGACCGTGCTGAGAGATGCACATCAGTCCTTGATTGCCACAAGAATGCCCAGTGAATTGATGGAGCCTATTTTGGACAAGATGGACCAGGTAGGATACCATGCGGTGGAATGTTGGGGAGGAGCAACCTTTGATGCCTGCCTGCGTTTCCTAAAGGAAGATCCCTGGGAAAGACTTCGGATGTTGAAAAGACATTTTAAGAATACGAAGCTGCAAATGTTGTTCCGCGGACAGAATATCTTAGGCTACAATCACTATGCAGATGATGTGGTGGAGTATTTTGTAGAAAAATCCATTGCCAACGGTATTGATGTGATTCGTATTTTCGACTGCTTAAATGATATTCGAAATCTGGAAACTGCCGTTAAGGCCACCAGAAAAGAAGGGGGACATGCCCAGATCGCCCTTTGCTATACTCTGGGAGATGCCTATACCCTGGAATACTGGGAGAATCTGGCAAGAGATGTGGAAAATCTTGGTGCGGATTCCCTTTGCATTAAGGATATGGCGGGATTACTTCTTCCGAAGGAGGCTACAGAGCTTGTTGGGGCTTTAAAGAGAGGAACTTCTCTTCCTATCGAAATGCATACCCACTACACCTCCGGTATGGCTTCCATGACCTATTTAAAGGCTATCGAAGCAGGAGCGGATATTATTGATACCGCATCCACACCATTGGCTATGGGAACCTCCCAGCCATCTACAGAGGTTATGGTGGCAGCTTTACAGGGAACAGAGTATGATACAGGACTTGATCTGGACAAGCTCATTGAGATGTCCAATTATTGCCAGCCCTACCGGGAGGAATGTATCAAGTCCGGCCTCCTTTCCACAAAGGTTTTGGGGGTAGATATCAAGGCCTT
>CALIEL010000367.1 GCA_938022235.1 Oribacterium parvum | reverse complement strand
ATTGATAAAATCAATGAAAAATGGTTTGGCACAACGGAAGGTTTTATCTTACAATAGGAAAAACAAAATTTTGAAACGGTAAATAAAGGCGTTTTGCAGAGAGTAGTACGGAACATTCACAAACACAATAGAGTGAATGGATTAAGAGAGAAAGACGAAATCAATAGAATAAGACGAAATCAATAGAGTAGTATAGAAAAAAACTAATAAAAACGAAAAGGGGAGAAAAAATGGAGTGGACTGTGGTGCTGTGGAAGCTGGGAGAAGGATTGCTGGTGAGTCTGGGAATCTTCGCCATAACCCTCCTTTTTTCTTTGCCCTTAGGTCTTTTGGTGGCCTTTGGGAGAATGCATAAGAACCCCTTGATTTCGGGAATCATCAAAATTTACATTTCCTTCATGCGGGGAACCCCCTTAATGCTCCAGCTTTTTATGGTGTATTACGGCCCCTATTACATTTTCAAAGTCAGTCTCCATCCGGGTTACCGCATGACGGCGGTATATATCGGCTTTATCCTGAATTATGCGGCATATTTTGCGGAAATCTATCGTTCCGGAATTCAATCCATGGACCGGGGGCAGTATGAGGCGGCGGAAATTCTCGGCTACAGCAAAATGCAGTGCTTCTTCCGCATTATCCTTCCCCAGGTTTGGAAGAAGATTCTTCCATCCATTACCAACGAGGTGATTTCTCTGGTAAAGGATACTTCTTTAGCCTTTTCCATTTCCGTTATGGAAATGTTTACCCAGGCAAAGGCGCTGTCCTCCTCCCAAAGCTCCATGTTCCCCTTGATTATGGCAGGGGTGCTATACTACATTTTCAATTTTGTGGTAGCCTTTATTATGGAACAGATGGAAAAGAAGATGGCCTATTATCAATAAGAGCGGACGGAATAGAAGGTAGGGCATTATCAATAGGAGCGGACGGAAAAGAAGAGAAGCTATTATCAATAAAAGCAATCTATAGGAGAAGGGCATGGCAATTTTAGAAATGAAAAATATACGAAAGGCATTTTCCGGGGAGGAAATACTGAAAGGGATTTCTCTGTCCTGTAAGGAGGGAGAGGTGCTCAGTATTATCGGCCCCTCCGGCTCCGGAAAGTCCACATTGCTTCGCATTGCCACGCTCCTGGAAAAGGCGGAGGGAGGAGAGCTTTTCTATGACGGAAAAGCGATTTTTTCGTTGACGGAAGGGCAGAAAAAACAGGCAACGAAGGAAGAAAAGGAAGAGGCCAAGAAGCTTTTCGGCCTGGTGTTTCAGAACTTCAATCTTTTTCCCCATTGGACGGTTGTGAAAAATGTGATGGATCCCCTGATTCACGTGCAGAGAAAAACAAAGGAAGAAGCGGAAGAAAAAGCCAAAGCAGTGCTTTCCCAAATGGGGCTTTTGGAAAAGGCGGAGCAGTATCCCTATTCCCTCTCCGGCGGACAAAAGCAAAGGGTGGCCATTGCCAGAGCCCTGGCCTTAGAGCCGAAGATTTTATTTTTTGATGAGCCAACCTCTGCACTGGATCCGGAGCTTACGGGAGAAGTGCTTTCTGTGATTCGCTCCCTAAAGGGACAGAAGATGGCCATGGTGATTGTTACCCATGAAATGACCTTTGCCAAAGATATTTCCGACCACATCCTTTTTATGGCGGATGGAGAAGTAATCTGCGAGGGAAGTCCGGAGGAGGTCTTTTCTTCAGAGCAGGAAAGAATGAAAAGCTTCCTGGGAAATTATCAGAATCTTCTTTCCTAAGAGCTGCTCTTAAAAGAAATAGAATGGGGAAAGTAAGAATATCGTAACTTTTTTTTCGTATTTTTTGAATTTATCGAAGGCAAAAAGGCAGAAAAAGAGCTTGGCAATGTGTAAAAGTGTAATTTTTGTGGATAAGTCCTCTTAAAATCCCATTTTTGGGAAAATGTACAAAGGACTTATCCACATTTTTGTCGAAATGGATGAATTGCTGTTTCGAAAGCGAAATGGATGAAAACTTGCTTCTTGATGTTCCATTCCCTATTCCTTTGAATGAAAAAATTGAGTCAAGGGAAGAATGGGAAATCCGGGATTAGGCGGAGGAAGCTCTTTCCAAGACAAAAGAACTAGGCTACAATATGGGACAGAAGTTTTAGGAAAAGAGCGGAAGAAGGGATTTTACTGTAATGGGGAAGAAAAAAGGAGAAAAGCCGGAAGGGGAAGAAGCATTTGTTAAGAAAGAAAAAGGCTTAGCAAAAAAAGCGGAAAAGAAGGCGGAGAAAAAGCGGCAAAGGCAGGAAAGAGAGCAGGCTCTGGAGGCAAGGATTGCGGCTTTAGAAATGGCTTTACAGGAAAAAGAAGAGAGAACAAGAGAAACGAACTTTGAGGAACAGAGTGTAAAAGAAGCTGGGGAAACGCTGTTGGAAGCTTCGGAAGAATATGGGGAACAAGAGCAGGAAGCTTCGGAAGAATATGGGGAACAAGAACAGGAAGCTTTAGAAAAGGAGAACCCGGGTAATGCAAAAGAGAAAGCCTTGGAAGAGGAGAATTTGAATGCTTCGGAAGAGGAAAAATCGATTCATTCAGAAGATTCGGAGACCGTTGTTATTGAAGAAGCTTCCGAAAGAAGAGAGATTCCGGTCTTTGTGGAGGCTCGCTCCTCCTTCTTTTCTCCCGCACTTCCTTCCTCCGGAGCAATCAAGGGGCTTTTGCAGGCACCGAAGATTCTACAGGGAGAAATCCGGGAATATTTAGCGGATCCGGAGGAAGCCATGCTGAAGGAAAAGGAAAAGACAGGGCATAAAAGTACCTCTCTGCTTTTTACCATCAGCTTGCTTTTGATGTTCTTTATCGGTTTATATCTTTCCAATGGACATCCGGCGGCCTCTCTTCAATTTTCCCTGCTCTATGCCTTAAGCTTTCTGCTCTTACCCTTCTTCCTTCTTTTATTTTTTGCAGAGGGAAGGAGCTTTTCCGACCTGTTTTACCTCTTTACCAGAGGAAGACTGGCACTCTACCTTTTAGCAAGTCTTTCCTTTTTTTCCTTATTGTTGGGATTTCCTCTGTTTTCCCTTTTTCTCTTTCTCTTGGGAATACCCTTGGGCATTGTATTGGACTATACAGCTCTGAAAATAGAGTACGGCCAAAGTGGAAAGGTTCTGAAAATCTGCTTTTTATACAGCATTTTCGCCTTAAGCCTCTTCCTCTTTTTCGGCTTCTGTTTTGTGGGCTTCAGTCTGCTAAATTATATTCTGGGGCGTTTATGGGAAGGAAATCTGAACTTGAAAGGCTTTTTAGAGTTTTTGCTTTCTCATTTTCCGGAATAGGCTTTTGTTCATCTTCTCTATTTTTTCAAGCAAAATAAACAAAGGAACTGACTTGTCACTGTATTCTTTCTTTTCTATAATGGGAGGGTACATGTGACAAGTCTTTTATTATTTGCCGAGGGCTTCGGAGGGAAACGGCGGATGGAAAAGACTTCATCTAAGGAGGACGAGAAATGAAGAAAAGAATCTTTGCGGCATTCCTGGCTTTGACCATGGCATTCAGCTTAGCGGCTTGCGGTGCTTCCGGCGGAGAGAAGAAGGAGAGTGCCAAGGCTAGCGAGCAGGGTTCGGAGAAGGGCACGGAGGCCGGTTCCGAGAAGGCAGAGGAGAGCAAGGCGGAAAAGAAGGATGCATCTTCCGGAAAGGGCCTGAAGGTTGGTATTGTTACCGACGTAGGAGGAGTAAATGACGGCTCCTTCAACCAGTCTGCTTGGGAAGGCTTACAGAGAGCACAGAAGGAGCTTGGTATCGAGGCAAAGTATCTGGAGTCCAAGACCGATGCGGACTACAAGCCCAATATCGAGACCTTTGTGGATGAGGATTATGACCTGATTATTTGTATCGGTTATGCTTTGGCAGATGCTTTAAAGGCAGAGTCCGCTTCCAACCCGGATGTAAAGTTTGCCATCGTGGATGATGCTTCTTTAGCGGATGTTTCCAATGTTACTTCTCTTATGTTTGAGCAGGCACAGGTTTCTTACCTTGCAGGATATGTAGCAGGAAAGACCACCAAGAAGAATACCGTAGGTATCGTTTTGGGCATGGCTACCGACATGATGAACCAGTTCGGATACGGCTACACTGCCAGTGTTTTGGACGCCAATGCAAACGCCAAGGTTTTACAGGCCAATGCCAACTCCTTTGCAGATACTGCAGCAGGAAAGACCGCAGCAAACAACATGGTAACCAATGGGGCTGACGTTATTTTCCAGGTAGCCGGCGGAACCGGACTGGGCGTAATTGATGCTTGTAAGGAAGCTAAGATCTGGGCTATCGGTGTAGACAGTGACCAGAGCTCTATCGCTCCCGAGACCATTTTGACCTCCGCTATGAAGAGAGTGGACAATGCGGTATTTGATGTAAGCAAGGAATTGGTGGAAGGCAACATCAAGGGCGGCGTAAAGACTTACACACTGGCTGATGAAGGTGTAGACCTTGCTCCCGGCACAGAGAACATTGATCCTGCAGTGGTTAAAGAAGTAGAAGAAATAAAGAAGAAGATCGTTTCCGGTGAGCTGAAGGTGCCAAACAACAAGGCAGATTTTGAAGCAAAGTACGGAGATGTTTACGAGTTAGATAACTAATTTGCTGAATTAGGACAGAGAAAAAAATATAAAGAATCTAACACAAAAAATTAATACAAAAAAGCTAATACAGAGAAGAAAATACAGGGATGTGAATTTTCTGAAGGAGTAAGACAGGGAAATAGAAAGGACAGAAAATGAAAGAAATATCCATGGAAAAAGTTGAAGCGGCTCGGCAGGCTATGCTGGAAACGGTAAAGTCGAAGAGCCTGACCCACGAACAGAAGGTAGCCACGATGGCCAATCATGCGGACTCCCTTCTCTCTGTTCTGGATCTTCCCGAAGGACTTTTGGAAGTTTTACGTTGTGAGCCGGAGAAGCAGTGCATTTGCGACCTTTTCGAAGGAAATGCCCCTATGCGTCCCCGCTATATCATCCCGGATTATGAGAAATTCTTTCGGGAGGGCTCCGCTTTCTTACAGGTAGAGCCTCCCAAGGATTTGTACGAAGCCATTAACGCTCTGCAAATCTTTTATAAGCATGTTCCTTCCGTAACCAATTATCCGGTTTATGTGGGACAGCTGGACACCCTGCTGGATCCCTTTGTGCAGGATATGGACGAAGAGCTTGCCTTTAAGATGATTAAGCTTTTCTGTATTCAGATGGACAGAACGATTCTGGATTCCTTTGCCCATGCCAATATTGGCCCCAAGGCTACAAAGGCGGGAAGACTTCTGCTTCGGGCCATGGCGGAAACCAAGGATGCGGTACCGAATCTTACCTTGAAATATGATGAGGAGCTTACCGAGGATGACTTTGCCATTGAAGCCATTCGCTGTGCCATGGCCAGTGCCAAGCCCAGCTTTTGCAACCATAAGATGTATACCAGGGATTTTTCCGGAAACTATGTGATTGCCTCCTGCTACAACGGCTTGGCATACGGAGGGGGAGCCTATACCCTTGTCCGCCTGATTTTAAGCAATATTGCCAAGAGAGCCAAGGATAGAAAGGATTTTCTGGAGAAAGAACTTCCCTACATCATGGATCTCTGTGTGCGCTATATGGATGAGCGTATTCGTTTTATCGTGGAAGAGTCAGGATTTTTCGAGAATAATTTCCTGGCAAAAGAAGGCTTTATCCATAGAGACCGTTTTTCCGCCATGTTCGGCTTGGTAGGTCTTGCTGAGGCGGTGAACATTCTTCTGGAAAAGGAAGGAAAGGGCGACTGCCGTTTTGGACACAGCAAGGAAGCAACGGAGCTAGGGGTAGAGATTATGGACTGCATCTCCGCCTTTAATGAAGCCCACAAGAATCCTTATTGTGAGGTCAGCAACGGACATTTCCTCCTCCATGCCCAGGTAGGCATCTCCACGGATGTGGAAATCAGCCCGGGAACCAGAATCCCCATCGGAGAGGAACCGGAGAATCTGGCAGACCAAATGGAAGTTCTGTCCCATTTCCACCATTACTTCCCCTCCGGAACGGGAGACCTTTTCCCGATTGACAGAACCATTCACCAAAACCCGGAGTATGTTTTGGATATTATGAAGGGGGCTTTCCAAAAGAACCTTCGCTACCTTTCCTTCTATTCCAACGATTCCGACGTGATTCGTATTACTGGATATCTGGTGAAGAAATCCGAGATGGATAAGCTGAAGCAGGGGAAGAGCGTTTTGCAGGACACCGTGGCATTAGGCCTGGGTGCTGCCGAAAACGGAAAGATTTTGGAACGTAAGGTTCGCTAATAGTATTCAAGGATTGTATTATGTTTTTACGAAAGAGGAGGCGTATTCAAGCTTCCTCTTTTTCGTTATACTGGGGGAAGACATTTTCGGCTTTGCCGGAAAGAGTAGGATTAGGGAGCATTACATCCCGCAGAGGGAAGTGGAATGAATGCCTCGCAGAGGATAGTAGAATTGAGGAATTTCGTAGCATGCAGGAATTAGCAGTAAAGAAAGAGAAGCAAAAAAATATAGAAAAGCAAAAAAATATAGAAAAGCAAGAAAATATAGAAAAACCGGAAAGCAGAGCTGACCGGAGACAGGCAGAAATCAAAGTCCCGGTAAACAAGATTATCCCCTTCAGCTCTGTGGACGGTCCGGGAAATCGAACCGCAATATTTTTACAGGCCTGCAATCTGGATTGTAAATATTGCCATAATCCGGAAACCAGAGCCCTATGCATCCATTGCGGTGATTGCATCCCGGACTGTCCCACAAAGGCCATTTATTGGGAGGAGGGAAGGGTGGCCTTCTCTCCGGAAAAATGTATCGGCTGCGACCAATGTATTCATGTCTGCACACACAATGCCAGTCCCAGAATTCGGCGGATGAGTGCGGAGGAAGTGTTTCAGGAGGCTTCCAAGAACCTTCCCTTTATCCGGGGAATCACCGTGTCCGGGGGAGAATGTACCCTTTATCCGGAATTCCTGCGAGAACTTGGCAAGCTCTGTAAAAAGAAGGGCATAGGATTTTTGCTGGATTCCAACGGTTATTATGATTTTTCCAAGGATGAAAAGGATTTGCTTCCCTATATTGACGGGGTAATGCTGGATATTAAGGCCTATGATGGGGAAGAGCATAAGAGGGTTACCGGTTTTTCCAATGAGGAAATTCTAAAAAATATGCGAATTTTGGCAGAATATGATAAACTCTTTGAGGTAAGGACGGTAGTGGTGCCGGGACTTTTTTCCGGAAAGGATACGGTGGAGAAGGTATCCAAAGAGCTGTCTCCCTATGTAAGGAGAGGACAGAAAATTCGCTACAAAATTATTGCCTATCGGGAGTTTGGGGTACGGGAGCAATATAAGCAGTATGAGAGTCCCGATGAGGAAGAACTGAAGGCTTTGAAGGAGCTGGCCGAACAGGAAGGGATGCAGGACATTATCTTGATTTAAAATAGACACTTAAGGGAAATCGAGGAAGGAGAGCATTTGGAAGATGGGAAGAGATGAAGAGCAGGAACCGGTTATTGAGATGCGGGACATTGTGAAGCGCTTTGGAGATTTCGTGGCCAATGACCATGTGCAGCTAAAGCTTCATAAGGGAGAAGTCCTTGCGATTTTAGGGGAAAATGGAGCGGGAAAGTCCACTCTGATGAATATCCTTTACGGTATGTTTCGCCCAAGCTCCGGAGAAATTCTAGTTCGTGGACAAAAGGTGGAGATGGACAGCCCGGAAAAGGCCATTTCCCTGGGAATCGGTATGGTACATCAGCACTTTATGCTGATTCCTCCCTTTACCGTTGCGGAAAATATTATTCTGGGCGCGGAGCCCATGCAGGGGCTTACCGTGGACTTAAACGGAGCGAAGAAAAAGATTCGGGAGCTTTCCGAACAGTATCATTTGATGGTGGATGTGGATGCCAAGGTGGAAGACATCAGCGTAGGCATGCAGCAAAGAGTGGAGATTCTGAAGGTTTTATACCGGGGTGCGGACATTTTGATTTTGGATGAGCCTACCGCCTCCCTTACGCCTCAGGAAATTGATGAGTTAATGGAGATTATTTCCCATTTGATCAAGGCGGGAAAATCCATCCTGATTATCACCCACAAGTTAAAAGAAATCAAAACCATTGCCCACCGCTGTATGATTATCCGACAGGGAAAGTACATTGATACCGTGGATGTATGCTCCTGCTCGGAGGATGACCTGGCGGCTATGATGGTGGGAAGAAAAGTGAACCGCAGCGTGGAAAAGAAAGCCCAGGAGCCGGGAGAAGTGGTACTTTCCGTGAAAAATCTCCACGCCAAGGACTATAGAGGGGTGGAAATCCTAAAGGGCTTAAATCTGGAAGTCCGGGCAGGAGAAATCCTGGGACTTGCCGGCATTGACGGAAACGGCCAGTCGGAGCTGGTAGAAATCTTAACCGGTTTAGCCCATGCTACGGAGGGAGAAATTCAG
>CALIEL010000366.1 GCA_938022235.1 Oribacterium parvum | reverse complement strand
CATTGTGAGGATGAAAGGGAACTGAAATCCGGCGGTTGTATCCATGATGGCATGTTTGCAGAGGCTCGCGGCTATATCGGCATCAATAGTGCTTCAGAGTGGAAGCAGGTGGAGAGAGATATTCATCTAGCGGAGGAAAGCGGCGTGCAGTACCATGTTTGTCATGTCTCCACCAAGGAATCCGTGGCGCTGATTCAGAAGGCTAAGGAAAAGGGACTGCCCGTATCCGGAGAGACAGGTCCCCATTACCTGATGTTTACCGATGAGGATTTACAGGAGGACGGCTCCTGGAAGATGAATCCTCCTATCCGCAGTATGGAGGATAGGGCGGCATTGATTAAAGGCATTCAGGATGGTGTGTTGGACTGCCTGATTACAGACCATGCTCCCCATAGTGCGGAGGAGAAGTCCAAGGGCTTAGACGGCTCT
This sequence comes from Oribacterium parvum, assembly GCA_938022235.1. GTDB lineage: Bacteria > Bacillota > Clostridia > Lachnospirales > Lachnospiraceae > Oribacterium > Oribacterium parvum_A. The sequence continues at coordinate 3,241 of CALIEL010000366.1, read as the reverse complement.
TCCTTCGGAATTGTAGGTCTGGAAACAGCATTTGCCTCCATGCTACATAACATGGTGCTTCGAAATCCTTTGGATCAGGATCCGGAGCGGGTGGATCTTAGAAAGGCAAAGTGCGGTACGGAAGAGCTTTTCAAAGATAGCGGAAAAAAGGCTTGCGGCGCAATTTCTTTATACCGACTTTTAGAAATCATGTGTACCAAGCCAAGAGAACTTTTCCCTATTTGTGGTCCTAAGTATATTGCAGAGGGAGAAGAGGCGGATCTTGCCATTTTAGACTGTGAGAAAGTCTATCGGGTAGATCCCACAAAGTTTTACTCCATGGGAAGAAGCACTCTCTTTTCCGGTATGGAGGTACAGGGTGAGGTAGTGAAGACCTTTTATGAGGGAAAAGAGATTTATGACAGAGAAAAAGGCTTCTTAAAGGATTAAGTGCTTATTTTGAAAGTATTCTTCTTGCTTAATCCGGTTTTTTGTATAGAAGAAGGATATGCAGGAAGTATACCTTTGTTTTGAAAGACCGGGGTAAAGTACCGGGAGCCTTTCAATAGTGAAAAACTTGAGTCAAGGTTTTGGGAGTAAAGGAGTGAAGATTTTAGAGAATCGTCCCCTGGCTAAGGATGTATATCTTATGAAAATGGACGGGGATTGCTCGGCAATTCAGAGACCCGGGCAGTTTGTGGAAGTGGAGATTCCGGGAAAATATCTTCGCCGCCCCATCTCGGTTTGTGATGTGGAGGGAGATCAGCTTACTTTAATTTACAAGGTACTGGGACAGGGCACAGAGCTTCTTTCTTATAAAGAAGAGGGGGAATATCTTTCCCTCTTAACCGGTTTGGGAAATGGCTATGATCTTCGCAAGGTTCCGGACCATCCGGTGCTTTGCGGAGGCGGAGTAGGAGTGCCTCCCCTTTACTATCTTTGTAAAAAACTGGTGCAGGAGAATAAGCACCCCTATGTGGCTTTAGGCTTTAGAACTAAGGAAGATGTTTTTTTTGAGGAGGAGTTTCGTGCCCTTTCCGTTCCTATCAACATCACCACAGAAGACGGCTCCTACGGTGCCAAGGGATTTGTAACAAGCATTTTGGGACAGCATGACTATGCTCTTTGCTGTGGTCCTGAGCCTATGTTAAAGGCTGTGTACCAAGGGGTAAAGGACGGGCAGTTCAGCTTTTAGGAAAGAATGGGCTGCGGTTTTGGCGCTTGTATGGGTTGCAGCAGGAAAATGAAGACCGGCATGAAGCGGATTTGCAAGGACGGGCCGGTATTTTCCTATGATGAGATTGTATGGTAAGGAGTGGAAAAAATGGTGGATTTAAGAACAAAACTCTCTTCATTGGACTTGGACAACCCTTTGATTCCTGCCTCCGGCTGTTACGGCTTCGGGCAGGACTTTGCGCCGCTCTATGACTTAAATATTTTGGGCTCCATTTCCTTTAAGGGAACTACGGTGGAGCCAAGAGAAGGAAATGCCCTGCCTCGTATTGCAGAGTGCCCAATGGGGATGTTGAACTCCGTTGGCCTGCAAAATCCGGGGGTCAAGGTGGTGGTGGAAGAAGAACTTCCTGCCTTAAAAAAGATTTTCCATAAGCCTTTGGTAGCAAACATTTCGGGCTTTTCCTTTGATGAGTTTTCTATCCTTGCGGAAGAGATGGATAAGGTGGAGAATGTAGGGCTTTTAGAGGTAAATATCTCCTGTCCCAATGTGCATAACGGCGGTATGGCATTTGGAACCGATGCCAAAAATGTGGCGGAGGTTTGTAAGCGGGTAAAGGAAAAAACCAAGAAGCCTGTCTATATGAAACTAAGCCCCAATGTGACGGATATAACGGAAATGGCAAAGGCGGCGGAAGCAGCAGGAGCCGACGGCATTTCCCTAATCAACACTCTCTTGGGAATGCGGATTGATATAAAAAGAAGAAGACCGGTTTTAGCCAATAAGGTGGGAGGTTACTCCGGACCCGGGGTCTTTCCTATTGCCCTTAGAATGGTGTATCAGGTGCGAAAGGCTGTGCAGATTCCCATTATCGGCATGGGAGGCATCGCCTCTGCCGAGGATGTAATAGAAATGATGATGGCGGGAGCCAGTGCGGTGGAAATCGGGGCGGAGAATCTGGTACACCCTTACATTTGCCGGGATATTTTGGAGAATCTTCCCATTCTTTGTGAAGAACTTGGGATTTCCTCTTTACAGGAGATTATCGGGATTATTGATTAATAGAAAAAGTTTTTTTGCTTTGCGGAATAAGAAATGAAGATATAGCTTTTGCGTAAGTCAGACAGAAAGGAAAAACCATGGGAAAAGATGTGATTGTAGCTTTAGACTTTCCGACAGGGAAGGAGGCATTGGACTTTTTAGACCTCTTTCAGGAGGAAGAGCGGAAGCCCTATGTAAAGGTAGGAATGGAACTGTTCTATAGCGAGGGACCGGAGATTGTACGGCAGATTAAGAAGCGAGGCCATTCTATCTTCCTGGATTTAAAGCTTCACGATATTCCCAACACCGTAAAGGGAGGTATGGCCTCTCTGAAAGCTTTAGGCGTGGATATGACCAATGTGCATGCTTCCGGAGGCATCCAAATGATGAAGGCGGGATTGGAAGGGCTTTCCGGGGGAGAGCATTTGCCCATCCTGATTGCCGTAACCCAGCTTACCTCCACCGACCAGAGGATGATGGAGGAGGAACTTTTGATTCCGAAAACCGTGAAGGAAGTGGTACTTCATTACGGGGAAAATGCCAAGGCGGCAGGGCTTCACGGAGTGGTTTGCTCCCCCCATGAGGCAAAGGAAATTCATGAAAGAATCGGTGCAGACTTCTTAACGGTTACTCCCGGAGTACGTTTTGCCGGAGGAGAGGTGGGAGACCAAAAGCGTGTCATGACACCGGAGGAGGCCAAGAAGGTTGGCTCCGACTATATTGTTATGGGACGACCCATTACCAAGGCGGAGAACCCGGTGGAAGCTTACCGGGAGGCTGTACGGCAGTTCTGTGATGCCTAAGCACCGGAATGTGTAAAGCACGGTGGAGGCTATCGAGAGGCAGTAGGACTGTTCTGTGATGCCTAGCTCCCAAAATGCAAGCGTAGCATGATAGAGATTGCGAGACATCAAATATAGAAAAGCTTATAGGATAGAGAAGGAGAATATTATGGGAAGAAAAGAAGAGATTGCAAAGGGACTTTTATCCATTCAGGCGGTATTTTTACGGCCGAAGGATCCTTTTACCTGGGCGTCCGGGATTCAT
>CALIEL010000365.1 GCA_938022235.1 Oribacterium parvum | reverse complement strand
CGGGGGTTTCTGTTGGTGGATTTTTGGTCAATGGAAATTGCCGTAGAAAGCCCTTCAATCAGCTCCACATCCGGTTTTTCCATCTGTCCCAAGAATTGTCTGGCATAGGAGGACAGGGACTCCATATATCTTCTTTGCCCTTCGGCATAAATGGTATCAAAGGCCAGGGAGGACTTTCCCGATCCGGATAATCCTGTAAGAACCACCAAAGAATCTCTGGGGATATCCAGATCCACATGCTTTAAATTATGCTCATTCGCACCACGAATTTTTATCCATTTCTTTTCCAATGTATTTCCCAAACCTCTCTCTACAGTCTAGCAAAAAATAGCCGGCAAACATTTGTTTGCCGACTAAGCTTAACACCTCTATAAGGGCTTTTCAAGGGCTTCTTCTTAGGGACTGATGACGGGATTTTTTAGGACCTTATCGCCGTAAGAAAAAATGACTTCCCAATATTAAAGCACCTTGGATAAAAAGCTCTGCACACGCTCATTTTCACAATGATAGAAAAAGTCTTCAGGAGCAGCTTCCGTAATAAAATATCCATCCTCCAAGAAAAGCACTCGGTTGGAAACCTCCCTGGCAAAGCCCATTTCATGGGTCACCACCACCATGGTCATCTTCTCCTCTGCCAAATCCCGCATAACCTGAAGCACCTCTCCCACCATTTCCGGATCCAAGGCCGATGTGGGTTCGTCAAAGAGCATCACATCCGGCTCCATGGCAAGGGCACGTACAATGGCAACTCTTTGCTGCTGTCCGCCGGATAACTGTAAGGGAAATTGCCCTGCCTTGTCCTCAAGACCAACTCTTTTTAAAAGAGCCATAGCCTTCTCCTCCGCCTCCTCCTTGGACTTTTTTAGGAGTTTTCTTGGCCCCAGAGTCAGGTTATCTAAAATGCTCATGTGGGGGAAAAGGTTAAATTGCTGGAATACCATCCCCATCTTCTGCCGTAAAACATCCACATTCTTGCTATGTAATACGCTTTGTCCTTCAAAGAAAATATCTCCCTTTGTAGGGCTTTCCAAAGCATTCAAGCAACGGAGAAAGGTGGACTTTCCGGAACCGGAGGGGCCGATAATACTAATCACATCTCCCTTATGGATTTCCACGGAGATATCATGTAAAACCTCTTGATTTTTAAATTGCTTATGGAGATGTTCTACCTTAATCAAGACCTCTGCCATCTTTATCCCCTTTCTTTTCTTTGGAATGCCTCTTCCATCTTTTTCTCCAGGAAGGAGAAGAACATGGTTAAAATCAGATAAATCAAAGCTACCGTAAGTAGCGGTGTCCAAGAATCATAGGTTCTGGAGCGGACAATGTCTCCCGCCTTGGTCAAATCCTGTACTGCAACATAGCCTGCCACCGCAGTCTCCTTAATGAGAACGATAAACTCATTAAAGATAGCCGGAAGCACATTTCGAATCGCCTGTGGCATAATGATATAGCGCATGGTTTCCACATAGCTAAAGCCAAGAGATCGGCCGGCCTCCATTTGCCCCTTAGGAATGGACATAATCCCGGAACGGATGATTTCCGCCACATAATCCGCAGAGTTTAGTCCGAATGCAATAATTCCCACAAACACTCCGGAGAAAATGCGGGAAGTAAAGATACAGTAGTAAAAAATCATCAGCTGAATTACCGCCGGAGTACCTCGCATAATGGTCAGATAAAACTGACAAATCCCGTTGGCTATCTTGCCTTTTCCGGTTCTGTCATAGGTACTTCTCACCATACCGATGATAAAGCCCAATGCCACACCAATTACCAAAGCGAAAAAGGTGATAATCAAAGTATTTTTCAGTCCCTCCAGGAAATAGAGATAGCGTTTATCCTGCACCAGATTCATATACAGATGTTCCTGTAATGACATATATTACTCCCCTCTACAGCGAGATGTCCCGCCACTTAGGCAGGACACCCGAAATGATTACAAAGCAACTGCTTATTTTGCCTGAATATACTTCGCTGTGATTTCCTCCAGCTTACCGTTATCCTTCAGCTTCTTTAAAGCCGCATTAATCTTTTCTACCAGCTCCGTGTTTCCCTTCTTGACACAGATAGCATAATCCTCTTCCGCATAAGCACTATCTAAAAGCTTTAAGCCCTTATTCTGAGAAACAAATACCTCTGCCGGATTCTTATCAATAATAACCGCATCTACCTTTCCTGCCTGCAAGGCCTGTACGGCATCTGCTCCCTTCGGAAAACGTTCTACGCTTTTTTCTCCTAAATCATCTGTGGAATACAGGTCTCCGGTGGTTCCCTGTTGTACGCCCACCTTCTTTCCCTTTAAATCATCAATCTTGCTGATGCTGGAATCCTCTGTCACAATGACACTCTGTACAGAGGTGGCATAGGAATCAGAGAAATCTACATTCTTTAAACGATCCTCATTAACCGTCATGCCGGCTGCACCAAAATCTGCCTTTCCGGACTGCACTGCGGGAATAATGGCATCAAAAGCAATATCGGAAATCTCCAGCTTCATTCCCATCTCTTCCGCAATGGCTTCCGCAATGTCCACATCAATCCCTACAATATCTTTTCCCTCGTGGTATTCATAGGGAGGAAATTCCGCATTGGTAGCCATAATCAATGTACCGCCCTTTGCTTCCGCCTTAGCCGAATCCGTTTCCTTCGACCCTCTCGCCTGATTACCCTGTTCTGTTCCCGCTTCACTACCCTTTGCTGTTCCTTCCGTACTTCCTTTGGAACCGCCGCAAGCTACCAAAGACAATCCTGCCAATGCCGCAATCAATAAGTACTTTTTCATATTCTCTCCTCCTTCAATACACCTAATCATCCTGATTTCAAACAAGCTTTCCGTTCATAAACTGTTCAGCCTGTTAAAGCAAGTGCCTTACTATCCGGTCAAATAGCGGACAATGTATAAAGTAAATCTTTTATGTGCATAATTATACTTTTTTATCCTGTAGTGTCAAGGACTTTTTTGAATATTTTTGCATATTTTCTTTTTTATTTGCATAAGTAGAGTTTCCATTGAACTTTTGCAAATATTTCTCTGCTAAAAATATTGTCGGAAAAAAGGCTTCAGGCGCTTCATTAAAATCCCCCCTAAAATTCCTATCAGAACCCCTGCCACAGAGCCTGCAATCAGTAAATAAGGAAGATAATACCAAAGGGCCGTGTTTCTTAGCAAAAAAGCCGCCATAAAAACCTGACCGATATTATGAAAGATTCCTCCAATTAAGCTGACACTGACTGTGGAAAAATGAACTAAGTTTTTAAACAGAAGCATCATCAAAAAACTGCATAAAAATCCACTTAAGGAATAACTAAGAGTCAAAGCATTTCCAAATAAAAGCGATAAAAGAATGATTCTTAAAAAGCCGATTACCACTGTAGGAAATGGTCCTACGGAAAACAGCATTAAAATATTCACTAAATTCGCCAGGCCCAGTTTTACTCCCGGAATGGGGATAGGCGTAGGAAGCTGAGCCTCCACATATCCCAAAATCATGGAAATGGCTAAAAACATGGCATAAATGCTAAGATGAATGCTGCTTCTACGCTTTGCCCCTAGGGGAACCTTCCCGGAAATGTCATTTTCCCGGGTGCTTGTCTTTTTTTCCCTATCCTCCATGATCCTCCTTTCTTCTACTCTATCCCGATGAAAAGTATGCTTTCTCTTTTCGAATAGACTGTCTTTATCGCATGAAAAAGGACGGCGCATGCGCCGTCCTGCTTTTGCTTTTCTTTCATCTTGATACTTCTGCAATGCTGTCCTTCTTCCCGTGCTGTCTTACTGTACTGCCAGTCCCGAGAAGTCGTCTAAATTACAAAATGATTCAAACCCGAAGAGAAAAATTAAAGCTTTACTACGTTAGTAGCCTGAGGTCCCTTAGCTCCGTCAACTACTTCGAACTCAACGGCCTGACCTTCTTCCAAAGACTTGAATCCGTCTCCGGACAATCCGGAATAATGTACGAATACATCCTTCCCTGTCTCATCAGAGATAAATCCATAACCCTTCTGGTTGTTAAACCACTTTACTGTACCTTTCATTACTATATCCTCCAAAAAACAATTGTAACCGAAATTGATTACAACAATGGAAGAATACCATATCCCCTGCACTTCGTCAACCGCATTTTTAGAAGAATCCCAGCATTTTGGTTTTTTTCTGAATGATTTTATCCCTCTTTTTTAGAAAACTCGAAAAAAGAAGCCTTGTGAAAAAAATTATCTATTAAGCAATTCTTCCAAATCATTCTCCAAAAATATATATTTCTTATTGCAAAAATCACAACGTACTTCCTGGGATTTATGGTCAGAAAGTAAAGATTCAATTTCTTTCTTTCCTAAAGAAATCAAAGCCTTCTCTACCCTTTCTCTGCTGCAGTTGCAGTGATAGCGAAGTTCCCGCTTCTCATGAATTTCCAGACCGAAATCTCCCAAAAGATATTCCAATAATTCCTCAGGACTATATTTTGCCAGTAAATCCGTAACGGAATGCACCTTAGATAACTTCTCCTCCAGCTTGTCCAAAAGACTTTCCTCTGCAAAGGGAAGAAGCTGAATAATAAAGCCTCCGGACTCAGCTACGGTATTTTCCTTATTCATCAGAACACCAAGCCCAACGGAGGAAGGAATCTGCTCACTGATACTGTAGTAAGCATTGATATCCTCGGCAATTTCCCCGCTGATTAAGGCAGTTTGTCCCACATAAGGCTCTCCCAAACCATTGTCCCGGATTACGGAAAGAAAGCCCTTTCCTACTGCTCCCCCCACATTTAAGTGACCA
>CALIEL010000364.1 GCA_938022235.1 Oribacterium parvum | reverse complement strand
CTTCCCATCGACACAGCGGATATCGGAAGACAGTATGAGCCGGTGGTTCGAATCAATTCCCAGTCCGGTAAGGGCGGTGTTGCCTTTATTCTGGACTTTGACTATGGCTATAAGCTGCCCAAGGCAATGCAAAGAGAGTTTGCGGATTATATCCAGAAGATTTCCGAGCTGGAGGGCGAGGTAAATCCGAAGAGAATTTTAGAGGTATTCCGGGAAGAATATGTGGAAGCGAAGGCTCCGTTATTCTTTAAAAACCTTCGTACCACCGATGTGGAGGGAGAGGGAGATTCTTACATCAGCTTTATTAACCTGACCTTTGAGAATCGCGGTGTACTGCGTGAGGTTTCCGGTCAGGGTTCCGGTCCTATCGAGGCGGTAATCAGTGCCTTGAATAAGGAATTTAAGCTGGCCTTAAAGGTAGTGGATTATACAGAGCATGCTCTTAGTGCAGGTTCCTCTGCGAAGGCGGTGTCCTACATTCATTTGGCAGAGGAAAATAGCGGAAAGTCCGGCTTCGGTGTGGGAGTTTCCTCCAATATTACCCGTTCCTCCGTTAGAGCGATTTTCAGTGCGATGAATCGTCTGCTTTTCCCGGAAGAGGCTGAGGCTGAAGGAAAGAAGCGAGTGGCGGAAGAGAAAGCGCAATAATTCGCAGCCATAAGCGACTTTTAGTGAGTTTAGTCAGGACAGCGATAGCTTCGGATTTTCGGAAGAAAGAAGCTATTCAAGCGAGCCTAAGTAGAATACAGAAGGGAGAAAAGTATGCACATCGTCTACGGAGTCAATGAGGCCTTTATGCCGATTCTTGCGGTGTCACTTTCCTCTCTTCTTTTGCATGCAGAGGGAGAAGCCCTGCATTTTCATATCTTATCCCTGGGGATAGAAGAGGAAAGCAAGGAAAAGCTTCGTCAATATGTGGAGACGGAGGGGCAGAAAATCAGCTTTTATGATTTGGAGGAGAAATTTTCCGAATGGAAGGAAAAGCTTCCCGCCCTTTTTACCGGAAAATTTTCCAAAGCTACTCTGCTTCGGCTCTTTATCCCTTCTACGCTTCCGGAAACGATTACCAAAGCTTTATATTTGGATGCGGACACGGTGGTGCTCCAATCCATTTTACCCCTTTATCATCTAAAGCTTGGAGATAAGCTTTTGGGAATGGCTCCGGAGCCCAGTATTTATAAAAAGCATAAGGAATTTTTATCCTTAGCGGAAGAAAGCCCCTATTATAATGCGGGAGTGATTCTTATGAATCTTTCTTTGCTTCGGGAGGAAGGGATGGAAGAAAAATGTCTTCGGTATTATCAAATGAAGGAAGGGCGACTTCCTTTTAATGACCAGGACATTTTAAATATGGTATGTAGGGGAAGAATTCGCTCCCTGCCCCAGCGTTTTAACTTCTTTTCCAACTATGCCTATGCAAGGTATAGCGCTTTATGCCGTTTTTCTCCCTGGTATCAGGAACTGGAAAGCAAAAAGAGCTATTCTCAGGCAAAGGCCCATCCGGTGATTGTCCATTTTGCCGGAGACGAAAGACCCTGGAGAGAAGGCAATCACAATTATTATCGAAGAGCCTTTGACTACTATGCGGAAGAAAGTCCCCTTCCTTTAGAAAAGGAAAAGGGAAAGCAGGGCTATCTATTCTGCTACCATGTGCTAAATCTTCTGACTTTTGTATTCCCTAAGCTTCGGGAGAAGGTGGGAGAGCTTTATTATCGTTCTATGAAGAAGGAAAACTAATGTCCTGTGCTATAGTGATTTTAAATTATAATGATTTGGAAAATACCATTCGGCTCTATGAAGAGATGAAGGATTTTTCCGTGTTAACGAGAATTTATATCGTGGATAATGCCTCCACGGATAGCAGCAGGCAGGCTTTAGAAGAGCTTCATGACAGTAAGTGTAAGCTGATCTTTGCCAAGGAAAATAAGGGCTATGGGGCTGGAAACAATCTGGGCTTTTGTGCCGCCTTCTTAGAAGGGATGGACTATTGCTTTTTGGCCAATCCCGATACCCGCTTTCAGGAAGCTTACTTTGAAAATGTATTGTCTATTTTTGAAAAGGAGAAGCAGGCAGGATTGGTCTCCGGCAGAATGAAAGATCCTTACGGAAAGCAGGCTACTGCTTGGCCCTTACTAAGCTTTTTGAAAAACCTTCTGAGTATGGGACCCCTTAGCAAGAGAGTCTTTTCTTCCCTGCTCTTTTATCCTAAGACCTATTTGGCGCAAAAGCCCTATGTGGAGGTGGATGTGCTCCATGGCTCCTCTCTCTGCATTTCCAAAGAGGCATTTCTTAAGACCGGGGGCTATGATGAAGAATTTTTTCTTTACGAGGAGGAAAAGGTAATAGGACAAAAGCTGAGAAGGGCAGGCTACAAATCCTATCTTTGTACGATTTGTTCTTACCTTCACGAGGATAGCGGAAGCACCAAGAAATCCTTGAAGTCTTTGGTGCAAAGACAAAAGCTTCGACAGAAATCCGAGGCACTGTATGCCCGAAAATACCTCCGCGCCAATTTCCTGCAAATGTTTTTCTTAAAAGTTGTGCAGGCCGTTATTTTGGGAGAAACCCTATTGTATTCTCTTTTCTTATCGAAATAAGTCGGAATCAAGAATGGTAGAGGCATAATTTCATGGTAGCATCAAAGTAATAGAAGAGGCATAATTTTATGGCAGCAATAAAGTAATAGAAGACGCATAATTTTATGGTAGCAACAAAGTAATAGAAGACTAAAAGAGAGGAATTGCTGAAATGCATTGTGTGATTTTATGTACTTATAATGGGGAGAAATATCTGGAAAAGCAGATTAGATCCATTATGGAGCAGGATAGGGAAGATTTTTGCCTCCTTTATTCTGATGACGGTTCCACCGACAGTACAAAAGCAATTCTTCAAAGCATGCAGGAAAAGTATGGAAAGAGAATGATGTCTTTCCCAAGACCGATGAAAACCGGAAGTCCGGCAAAGCATTTTCTCTCTATCCTTTCCGCCTTGGCCAAGGGAGAAGTGGAGATCGACAACTTAGAGTATATTTTCCTTGCAGATCAAGATGATGACTGGTTTCCGGACAAGCTTTCCAAAACGATTTCCGTCATAGGAGAGGAAGAAAGAAAGTTTGGGGAAAGCCTTCCGATTCTCTGCCATACCGATTGTTCCTTGGTGAATATGGAGGGAAAGCTCCTGGCCAAATCCTATAGAAGATATCAGAAATTACCGGGAGCATCCTACAGTTTTTCTCGCCTGCTTTTGCAAAACCATGTGACAGGAGCCTCTGTGGGAATTAACAAGGCTTTGCTGCAATATTGCAAGGAAATTCCTGAGCAGGTGAAGATGCATGACCATTGGCTGGCTTTGCTGGCAAACTGCTTTGGGGAAATTCAATATTTGCCCTATGCCACTTATGCTTACCGGCAGCATGGAGAAAATGTCTTAGGGGCAAAAAAAGCCAGTATATTGCAGGAATGTGGAGACAGGCTGGCGGCTTCCGGAGAAAAGGATAAGGAAGAGATTATTCATACTTCTTACCGGGCATTGTTTGCCCAGGGGAGAGAATTGAAGCGTTTATTCGGAGAAAAGATTCCGGAAGAGAAGAAAAAGGTCTTGGAAGCCTTTTTATCCTTGGAAGGGAAGAGCCGCTTAGGGAGAATAACAACCATGGCCCTCTTCGGCATTTACCCCTATCCCCTGTATCGGGGAATCGGAGCAATGCTGTTTTTGGATAGTTAAGTAATTAGAAACTTATGAGCCAAGAGATTAGAGTCATATTAGACAATAGCTTATGTGGCTTAATAATCAATAAAGTGTATGGCTTAGATTATGGAAGAAAGGAGGCGTAATGGAAGAAAAACCATTAATTTCCGTTTGTATTGTGACCTACCGGCATAAGGACTATATCGGAAAGTGTTTAGACAGTATTCTTTCCCAGAAGGGGGATTTTTCTTTGGAAATCCTTCTTCATGATGATGCCTCCACAGATGGAAGTCAGGAGATTATCCGTTCTTATCAGGAGAAATATCCGGAGATCCTTTTTCCAATCCTACAGTCGGAAAATCAGTATTCTCAGGGGAAAAGAAATATTACCGGAATCTTTAACTTTCCCAGAGCCAAGGGGGAATTTATTACCGTAATTGACGGGGATGATTTTTACCTTCGGGAAGACAAACTGGAAAAGCAGATGGAAGCCTTGCAAAAAGAAGAAGAGGCTGTTCTTTGCTTTCATCCGGCAAAGGTTTTGCTCCCCGACGGCAGGGAAGGCCAAAAAGACTTACTTCGTCCCTATTCGGAGGGGAAAATATTGGAAGGAAGAGAGCT
>CALIEL010000363.1 GCA_938022235.1 Oribacterium parvum | reverse complement strand
GCCGGATATTGTGGGAAAGACCATCCCCGAGGCGGAGAAATATCTCTCCTCCTATGACATTAAGATTTACCCGGAAAAGGAGGAATTTTCCGAGAAATACGAGGAAGGACAGATTATTTCCTATCCAAGCGGAAAATATGGGGTAAGGAGCAGATTATATGTTACAGTCTCCAAGGGAAGCAAGGTGCTTGTATTCTATGATAAGGAGCATCCCGAGGACTTAACGAAGCTTCAGCAGATGGAGCTCAGTACGGTTGAGAAGGAATTGAAGGATAGAGAAATTCCCTATAAGGTCGTAGAGCAAATGTCGGATACGGTGGAAAAAGGATATCTGATCAGTACCAACAAGGCGGATACATCGGAGCCGGGAGAGCTGGAGCTTGTAGTCAGTACCGGAATTCCGGATAACTGGGCCGTAGTTCCTGATCTTACTAATCTTTCCGAGAAAGAAGCCATTTCCGCCCTGGAGGGTGCCGGTTTGGAAGCCGGAGTGATTTCCTATATTCCCAGCACAAGCGTGGCAAAGGGAGTGGTGCTGAAGCAGTCCGTGGCAAAGGACAGTTATGTGGAAAGAGGACAGGCAATTCCCTTCAGTGTAAGCTCCGGCCCGGATGGGGAAAGCAGCACAAAGCTTGCTCCCTCCGATGACAACAGCAAGGCATGGGTATCCAGCATAAACCAAACCGTTGTTTTGGGAAGCGGCGGTCCCGGAGTTGAGGGAACTGTCCTTGTGGTGGTTTATCTTCGACAAGATGTAAACGGAGAAAGCCGGTACACCACCCTGCAAGCCGCAAGATCCTATGTGATTGGAAGCGAAATGCAGTTAAGCATTGGCCGAATCAAGGGAATTGCCGGACTTTCCAAGGGAACCGTGGAAGTAGTGGATGCGGAAAAGGATAGGGTTCTGGCTGCCTATGATCTGGATTTCGCTCCGGAGGCTTAGGATGACAGGTAAGATAATTAAAGGCATCGGCGGATTTTATTATGTGGATACCAAGTCGGGAGTCTTTGAATGTCACGCCAAGGGGCTTTTTCGAAACAAGAAAGAGAAGCCCTTGGTAGGAGACATGGTGGAAGTGGAAGAGGTTCCTGACACGGAAAAAGAAATGGTGGGTCAGATTCTAAGGATTCTCCCCCGAAAAAATGAATTGATTCGCCCCTTAGTGAGTAATATTGACCAGGCGGCACTGGTTTTTGCGGTGAAGGATCCAGAGCCATCCTTTCCCTTGATTGACCGTTTTCTTTTGCATCTGGAGGCAAGAGAGATTCCCTGTATGCTTTTCTTTAATAAGAGAGATTTGCTTTCAGATTGTGAAGCGGATTATCGGGAGAAAATGCAGAGTATCTATGAAAAAGCAGGCATTCCCGTTTATTTTTTCCAAAGCAATACGAAAGAAGACCGGGAGGAGATTCTAAGGCTCCTAAAGGGAAAAACCACTGTTTTTTCCGGACCCTCCGGTGTGGGAAAGTCCAGTATGATTAATCTACTGCTGGAAGACAGGAGGATGGAGACAGGAAGTCTTTCCGAAAAAATCAAAAGAGGAAAGAATACCACAAGACATGCGGAATTTTTCTCTCTGGGAGAAGACAGCTATGTCTTGGATACTCCCGGTTTCACCTCTTTATTTCCACCGGATATTTCTCCCGAGAATCTGCGGTATTTCTATCCGGAGTTTGAAGAGTATCGGCAGTCCTGCCGCTATAATACCTGCTACCACTTGGGAGAGAAGAAGCAGGATTGCGGAGTAAAGCAGGCGGTGGAAAAGGGAGAGATTGCCATAGAGCGTTACGAAAGTTACAAGAGCTTATATCAGGAGATTGTAGAGGAAAGAAAGAATTATTAAGGAGGTTTCCGTGAAAAATCGATTATCCCCGTCTATATTGGCGGCAGACTTTTCCGCCTTACAGGAGGATGTGGCTTTAGCTGAGGCTGCAGGTGCGAAAAGCTTTCATTTTGACATTATGGACGGGCATTTTGTGCCCAATATTTCCTATGGAGCAGGGGTTGTTTCCGCCTTACGGAATAAGTCCAAAGCCTTTTTTGATGTGCATCTGATGGTGGAGGAGCCGGATTGCTTTTTCCCGGATTATAAAAAGGCGGGCGCCGACAGGATTTCCGTGCATGTAGAGGCGGTAAAGCATTTGGATCGTTCCTTACAGGCGATAAGAGAGCTTGGCATGGAAGGGGGAGTGGCTTTAAATCCTGCCACAT
>CALIEL010000362.1 GCA_938022235.1 Oribacterium parvum | reverse complement strand
CTGGGCAAAATTCAAGTGTCTGGTGTAGTTCTCGATGCCGGAGCATACACCGGTTTCCCGAATCATTTCCACATCAAAGTTGGTTCGTTCGGAAATACGCTGGGCCTCCAAAAGTTTTTCTTCACTTTTGAAATAGGCCACCCGTTCGTCCAGCTCTTCCAAAATGTTTTTGCAGGCAATCTTCATTTTCTCCATAGGAATAACGTAGGGGGTGGCAGGGAACACCATGCAGTGCTCAAGCTTTGCCTTGCCCTTCCCGGTGAGGGCATCAATCAGCTGGATTTCCTCGATTTCATCTCCGAAGAACTGGATGCGATAGGCCTGCTCTCCTTCGGACGCGGGGAAAATGTCTACAATGTCCCCCTTTACCCGGAAGGTTCCCCGGCGAAAATCCATATCGTTTCGGTTGTACTGAATTTCCACCAGATTTTTAATCAATTCATCTCTATCCCGCATTTGTCCGGGACGGAGGGAAATGGCCATGTTTAAATACTCCGTGGGGGCGCCCAAGCCGTAAATGCAGGAAACGGAAGCCACCACCACCACATCCTTTCGCTCGGAAAGGGCTGCCATGGCGGAGTTTCGAAGCTTATCGATTTCTTCGTTGATGTCCGAGTCTTTTTCGATATAGGTGTCGGTACTGGGAACATAGGCCTCCGGCTGGTAGTAGTCGTAGTAGGAAACGAAGTATTCTACCGCATTTTCCGGGAAAAATTCCTTCATCTCGGAGTAGAGCTGTGCCGCCAGAGTCTTGTTATGGGAAATGATGAGGGTGGGCTTTTGGATTTGTTGAATTACATTGGCCATGGTAAAGGTTTTTCCGGAGCCGGTGACGCCCAACAGGGTTTCAAACTGGTTTCCCTCCTGCAAGCCCTTCACCAGTTTTTCAATGGCAGCAGGCTGGTCCCCCATGGGGGCATAATCCGAATGCAGTTTAAATTCTCCTGTAAGCTGTGATCTGTCCATAAATTCCTCTTTCTAAGCTATAGCCCTATATCCATAAAGCATCTTTGAAACATTTTTATAATGCATCGTTATGAAGCTGCTTTCACAACACAAGCTGTTTGTAAGCCTGAAACAGCACGTTATTTCTAGTATAGCAAATTCATATATGTTAAAAAAGAAATTTACAGTAGAATAGAGGAGAATATAATGCAAGAGTTAATGGCTATAGAGTCTCGCATCTTAGGAGAGCAAGTATATAACAGCCGGAGAGCCTTGTTTCTTAGAAGAGCATGCATTCAACAGTGAAAATGTGTTAGAAGAGAAAGGAGCGAAAATGCAGTATTCCATTTGCGCATTGCCGGGAGACGGAATCGGACCGGAGATTGTAGGAGAGGCCAGAAAGGTATTGGAAAAGGTAGCGGAGCTGGAGGGCTTTAGCCTTAAGTTCACGGAAAAAGCCTTTGGCGGTGCAGCCATTGATTTGTACGGAGAGCCTCTGCCGGAGGATACTTTAGAGGCCTGCAAAGCTTCCCAAGCAGTGCTGATGGGAAGCATTGGGGGAAAGGTAGGCGTTTCCCCCTGG
>CALIEL010000361.1 GCA_938022235.1 Oribacterium parvum | reverse complement strand
CTCGCCATTGTCTGGGGATCGCTTTGAATTCCTCTTTTTCCGAAACAGGAAGGAGGACATCCGGATATAATCCGGGTTCTGTCGTAAGATAATCCGAATCCACGCTCCCATGACACGGATAGGCACAAGGCACAAGTCCTACTTTTCTGAAATGCAAATGCGGTTTTAAAGGAGATTCAAGCTGTATGCAGAACTTGGTTCCACTATGGCCCAAATCATCATTTTCACATGTATAGGCAAGCTGAAATGAGATTCTTTCTCCAAGATATCCTTTTAACGAAAGTTCGGAAAGTTCTTCCGGATTTCTTGCCGGCATTACTTTTTCCAAAGAATCAACTAATTTGAATTGATATTTTGTCATAGTTCACCCCTTTATTCCACTTAACGCAATTCCTTCCACAAACTGTTTCTGCAAAACTAAATAAAGGAAAAATGGCGGCAAAAAGGTAAGTGTTGCCCCGGCCATCACCAAACCATAATTTGTAGCATAGTTCCCTTGCAGAGAAGATAAAGCAAGGGTAAGCGTATTCCTATTTTGATTCGTGATCGAAATTAGTGGCCAGATAAAACTGTTCCAACTGGTGATAAATGTAAACACCGTTAAGGATACCAATGCCGGTTTAATGAGCGGAATTACAATACGTATGAAAATACTGAATTCACCGCATCCATCCATTCTCGCCGCCTCCAATAAGTCATTCGGCAGACTTTCCAAGAACTGCTTAATTAAAAATACGCCAAACGCATTCACAAGCGGAAGAAAAAGGGCAGCATAAGTATTGGCAATATGCAGCTTCCGAATAATCAAGGTCATAGGAACCAAGATTACCTGTGAAGGAATCATTAACGTAGCAAGATAAATCCAGAATATAACCTCCTTGCCCACAAAGTTCTTCTTTGCAAAGCCGTAAGCAGCAAGAGAACTGATCAAGCAGTTAAAGAAGCAGGCAAGCATCGCTACAATCACACTGTTCATAAAATATCTTGCAAAATCAAAGTTTTTAAAAACAGTATTATAGTTTTTGAAATTCAACCCAAGCAAACTGAAATCCAACCCTAAGGAATAACTCTGCTTTAGAGAAGTCAGCAGCATATATACAAATGGAAAAAGTGCTGTTACAACCAGCAAAAGCAGAATTAAAGTGAAAAAAATCGTGCCGAACGGTGGTTTTTTCCTCATTCTATGCCTCCTTCTCTTCTCTGAATGCCGTTTTCTGAATTGCGGAAACAAGAAGAACTAAAAGAAATAGCGCAAAAGAAACCGCACAAGCATAGCCCATCTTATATTGCTTAAAGGCATATTGATAAATGATTAAAACCAACGTCAACGTACTTCTTCCGGGCCCTCCACCGGTCATGGAATAGACAAGATCAAATACCTGAAAGCTCCAAATCGTACCAAGTGTTACCACTAAATAGGTAATTGGCTTTAAACAGGGTAAAGTAATATAGAGAAGTTCCTGTAGCTTGCTCGCACCATCCACTCTCGCAGATTCATAATAGGTTAAGGGGATATCCATGATTCCCGCATAATAGATAACCAGAAAATAGCCTACATTCTTCCAGATGGAAGTCATACAGATACTAATCATGGCTGTTTTCTGTGTTCCGAGCCAATTTACTCTCGGCAAATGAAAAAGGGAAAGTAGGGCATTCATTAAACCGTTGTCCGTTGACAAAATAAATTTCCAGACAGTGCCCACCAATATCATAGAGCTGATTACAGGGATAAATAGAACCGTTCTAATCGCATTTCCAAATCTATTTTGAAAATGCTTTGCCAGTAAATCCGCTAATAATAAAGAAAAAAGAGTTTGTAAAGGAACAACCAATACCGTATATACAATCGTGTTTTTTACACTTGCTTTGAAAAAGGAATCCTGAAAAAGATTCCTATAATTTTTTAAGCCAACCCATTCCGGAGCATGTACAACATTGTATTTTGTAAAACTAAAGTAAAAGGTCATTATCAGCGGAATGATAGAAAATAAAAGAATCAATATAAAACTAGGCAAAATATAGAATAGACCATTATTTTTCTTTAAAAATTTCATATCCCCTTCTCCCAGAAAGCTTGCCCCCTGTCCATAGACAAGGGGCAAATCTTCTTTATGCTCTATCTTAATTTTGTGCTAAAGCTTCATTTGCAAAATCAGCAGACTCCTTTAAAGCTTCCTCCGGACTCAGTTCTCCAAGCATCATAAGTTGAAGATTCTTATATAAATTATCATAAATGGCAGCCGAACCTTTCACCGCCGGAAGGGTGTGCAGGTCATCTTTTTCTTCTTCGTAAATCTTCTTAAACTGCTCGTTATCATGATACTCTTCGTCTTTTCCAACAGGAGCAAAGGGTGCCATTTCATGGAACTGTGTCATAGAAGGACCACTTAACATATACAGCGCCATCTTTGCCGCGAGATCTTTATGCTTACTGCCACTCAACAAAACCAAGGAATCCGCTGCAACAAAGGTAGCATTCTTCTTATCCTTTAAAGAAGTAACATAGTCCCAATCCACGCCGGCTTCGGTAAAACCTTTCCCTTTATTTGTGCCGACTACACAAAAAGCTACTTGTCCGGTCTTAAATTGTTCATACAGCTCATTGGTTGTTAAAGAAGTCGCCGAGTCCGGAAGATATCCTTCTTTTTTCAAGCTATATAAAAACTCCACTGCTTTCTTTCCGGCTTCGGAGTTAAAGGTAGCCTGTTTTCCGTCTTCCGAGAATAAATCTCCGCCTGCCTGCCATAGATAAGGGAAGAAAATAGAGTTTAAAGACCCTTTGGAAGCATCGCCCCACTGTTGCTGTATCGGTGTAATTCCTGCATCTTTTAACTTCTTACAAGCAGCGAGAAACTCATCCCACGTCTCCGGAGCCTTCTCTACGCCCGCCTGCTCCAAAAGCTTCTTGTTATAACATAAAATTCTTGCATTCCCTACAACGATAGGCAGAGCATACTGTTTCCCATCGATTACACCCTTATCAAGATAATAAAAATTATCTTTTTCTTTATCCGTCAGATAACTGTCAAATGGTTCAAGAGCCCCCATATCAATATAATCATTCATCATTTCCATATACATATATCCCAGGTCCGGACCCGCTCCTGAAGATATTGCAGTAAGGTATTTCTCTTCATAATTAGACCATGGAATCACTTCAACTGTAACATTACAATTGTTTTCCTTCTCAAAGGGAGCCAAAACCTTCTTCCACATCTCTTTATCCAGAGTATCCTCCGTTCCGAAAGGGGGCATCCATAAGAGTAATTCCGTCTTTTCTCCGTCCGTCTTCTTTTCTGCATCGGCGCTCGTTTCCACCTGCTTGCTTTCTTTTTGTCCATCCTGTTTTTTTGCGTTTCCGCAAGCCCCAAGGAGTGACACCGCAAGTCCTGTTGCCAGTAGTGCCTTAAACATTTTTTTCATCATAGAAAATCCTCCGTTCTTACCACATAAAGTAGCGTTCATAGAACGAAGGATACTATAAATCTTAGTTTTATGATATTTTCATTTTTATTATAAAAATTGTATGTTATATTTGTGCAACATGTACAAATATATGCCCACTCGGATTATATTTTACTGTATTAGCTTATATTTTTTTCACTGTAAATTAACATTTTTTGTATTTCTATGAAATTTTGTAAGCTTCTTATTTTGTATCTTCTTTATATTTTCCCGGTGTTTTATTCTCATATTGCTTAAAAACGCGGATAAAACTAATATCACTCGAGAATCCTACATACGCTGCAATCTCTTTCAAATTCATTCGTGTATTTTTCAGTAATTCTTTTGCTTTTTCAATCCGCAACTGATTGATACATTGCACTATTCCAACTCCATTTATTTCCTTGAAGTTTGTAGAAAGATACGTATTGCTGACTCCAAGTTCCGCGCTCAAACTATATAACCCTATCATCGGATTCCTATATTCTTCCTGAATAATCGATAGCGCTTGCTTTGAAACCTGTTTACTCTGAAAGACACTGCTTTTCCCGTACAGCTTCTTTAACTCTCCGAGAACAAGGTGGACTTTCTCCTTCAACCCGCTTATTTCTTTCTCCCGGCTTATTTTAGTAATGCATTCTTCTCCGGAAAAGAAATGGTTCGTTTGTTCAACATAAGTAATTTCATCTATCATACTATTAACAAGAGCATATCTTCGACTCTTCGCGACATAGGTTCTTTGTTCATTAAAAACATATTTCTCAATCACTTCATCCGCCAAACGATCTGCCTCTTCATAATTATGCTCTGCCAAAACCCTTGTAAATTCTCGCATCAAATTCAGATTATACTTCGTTTTGTTCTTTTCAATAGAAAATCCTTCTTTGTAACGAAATACCCCTGTTTCACCTCTGTGTAACAAGAGAGTCTGTCCGGCCTGTAGATAACTTCGGACAATATCGGATAACGCATCATACACTCCACCCATCGCCACCAGTGTGGTAGATTCGTTCTGTAGTTCTTTAATATAGGATAAGATATCTTTTAAAATCATCTCGCTCGTAACACCGGAATCAAAATTATATAAAACAAGCAGGTCTTCCTGATATCTTGTCAAAATAACGGAATAAGGAGCTCCTTTTCCATCGCTGTACTTCCTTTTTATTTTTTCTATTGCCTCTTTTTTTTCTTTCTCTTTTACCCTCCACAACACAAGTTGAAATTTGGGGTATAAAAATTCAATATCCAACTGTTGCATCATCAGAAAAATAGACTGATTATCCGTCAACTCAGCACTAATGATATTTGTCAGAAAAGCTGCTTCTATCTTCTGTTTTTGAATTTCCTGTTCCTCTTTAGATTTCCTACTGCTATCAATCACACGGTTTAATATCTTAAACTCATCCCAATCTAACAGATTCTGCTCTCCCTCTACTCCAATCCTTTGAATCAGCATTTCTAACGGCTGGTTGTTGACATAAATTGCTCGAAGAGAAAGCCCTATTGCTATAAAAATCCATAAAAACAAGACAAGCGCTGTGACTTTTCTCGCCCTATAAACAATCCCCATTTGTATCGAACGTTCCATACAGGTTACATAACGCAGATTGCCATATGCAGAATCTCTTGTCGCGCAGAAGTACTTATCCCAAGTATGCATACCATTCGATAGCAAAATATCTTCCGGAAGGGATCGGAATAACGCTCGTGCCTTTTCAGAAGAAAGCACAAATACGGTATTTTCATCAGCCAGAATTGCCGATGCGTCTCCTTCAACTCCTTGATTAGATTGATTTAAGATGGAGGACAACGAAGAGGAGTCTACCTGTAGCACAATGACAGCGGTATTTTGGACAAGTTCATTATAAGGAATTTTAGCAAAGTAATATAAATTCCCATCTCGAAATTGAAATCCATTTTTCTTTATTCCGCTCAGCTCGCTTCTCCACTTGGAAAATCCTTCATCGCGTAATCCGTTTTCTATAAGATAATAATCTTTTGCCTTAAAATATCCTTTATCTCCAACCACAAATTCAAGACTCGGATAATAGACGTATAATTTCCGAATGAGAGAATTGGCCATACTATAGCTTTTTATTTGATTATGAAGCTGATAATATCGACTGGCTTCCCGATCTTGATTCGATTTCATTTTACTGATTTCTATGTTGGTAGAATTGATTTCCAGCTGTGAAGAAATGTTTTCCAGTTCCCGCAGTCTTGTATCAATAGAAGTCTGTATAATAGACGACACACTATAATTTAACTCTCTAATAACCTATAAAAAAATACGTATTAACCAAGTCGTAAAAAGAAGAATAATGAATAACAAAACACCTATCATCAATAGAGAATCTCTTATCCATCTCATTCTTGTTTTGCTTTTCAGTATCTTCATCCGCTTTCTCCGCTCTTCAAGGCAGCAAATCCTGCAACTATATAAGCCAACAAGATGTCTCAGGCTTCGCCTGCGCCACTTGTTATGAATAAAAGTATAACATCTTCTTTTTATGTTTAATAGCAAAGCCTTTTTAAACTATCGTACTCCAAAAAGAATCCTGCTCGGTCTTCTTCTGCTATAATATGCAGAAAAGGAGAGGAACATAATGGGGAATCAAGAATACGAAAGATGGTGCGCCCTTGCAAAGGAGGAGTCCATTCAGAAGTCTTTAGAAAACTATACCGAAGAAGAGAGGGAAGACGCTTTTTACCAAAACCTCAAATTCGGCACCGGCGGTTTACGGGGAATTATGGGAGCCGGAACCAATAGAATGAATATCTATACTGTTGCCAAAGCCAGTCAGGGACTTGCTCAGTACTTACATCAAAATAATAGCAAACAATCCCTTTCCGTAGTGATTGGCTTTGATAGTCGTCTTCAATCCAATCTTTTTGCCGAAACTGCGGCCTCCGTATTTGCTGCAAACCATATTCACGTCCATATCTGGCCTTTTTTAACACCGGTTCCAACCGTTTCTTTTGCTACAAGAACGCTCAAAGCTTCTGCCGGTATAATGATTACCGCTTCACATAATCCCAAGCAGTACAACGGATATAAAGTATACGGCGAAGACGGTTGTCAAATTACGCCTTCAGCCGCCTCAAAAGTCACAGAAGAAATAGACTCTTTGGACATTTTCAAAGATATAAAAAAAGAAGACTTCAACAATGCTCTAACAAAAGGTGAGATTGAATACATTGATCAAGCCATGCTTGATCGTTTTCTTGAATCAGTAAAAAAGCAATCCGTTCTATATGGTGACAATGCAAATAAAACAATCAAAATTGTTTATACTCCACTGAATGGAAGTGGCTATATTCCTGTTTATAGAGTGCTAAAAGAAACGGGCTTTCAAAACATAACCCTTGTAGAAGAACAGCAAAACCCGGACGGAAACTTCCCCACCTGTCCCTATCCAAATCCGGAAATAAAAGAATGTTTAGAACTGGGATTACAATATTGTAAAAAGACGCATGCCGATTTGCTCCTTGCTACCGATCCCGATTGTGATCGTGTAGGTATCGCTATAAAAAATACAGCAGGAAACTATTCTCTGCTTTCAGGAAATGAAACCGGTATTCTACTCCTTGATTACATTTGTATGCAAAGAAGAAAGCACCATAAAATTCCGAAGAATCCATTAAGCATTAAAACGATTGTCAGTACCGATATGGGAAAGCAGATTGCTGAATACTATGGCATAAAAATGATTGACGTCCTCACCGGCTTCAAATACATAGGAGAGCAAATATCGAATTTAGAAAAAAAAGGAGAGGAAGAACGGTTTATCTTCGGCTTTGAAGAAAGTTGCGGCTACCTCTCAGGGGCCTACGTAAGAGACAAAGACGCTGTCGGCGCTTCTCTTTTAATATGTGAAATGTTTGCCTACTATCAAGCCCACAATACGAATCTGCATGACAGATTACAGGACTTATATAGACAATTCGGTTATTACCTGAACACACTACACAGCTTTTCTTTTGACGGTCCTTCCGGACTCATCAGAATGCAAGAAATTATGCAAAGATTTCGAGAAAAAAGCAAGACAGGAACAAGCACATTTTCAGGAATGAAAGTGTGCAAAGTCCTGGATTATATCCAAGGAATAGACCATTTGCCTTCCTCTAACGTACTAAAATTCCTTCTGGAACAGGATTGTTCCGTCGTTGTAAGACCCAGTGGAACAGAGCCAAAGCTGAAAGTGTACCTCTCCATAAAAGGAACGAATGCAGAAGATGCCAAAAAAATAGAAAAACTGCTCTTAACGGATCTGCAATCCTTTATGCAAAAAGTATAATAGTTTGCAATCCCCTGTATTGCCCGCTGTTTTAAAATTATCCTTTTGCTAAT
>CALIEL010000360.1 GCA_938022235.1 Oribacterium parvum | reverse complement strand
TTGGAGATTTCCGTAGAGGTAAAGAACGGCGCAAATGGGGAGGAGCTTTCCCTTGTTATTCCAAGCTTTAGACAGGATTTGGAGAGAATGGCGGATATTGCGGAGGAAGTTGCCCGTTTTTACGGCTATGACAAGATTCCCAGCACTCTGCCAAAGGCGGTTACTGTTGGAGGCAAGGCCAAAGATTTACAGTTAAATCAGAAGCTTCGTCATTTGGCAGAGGCTTTGGGTTATTCCGAGAGCTATTTCTATTCCTTTGAGTCCAAGAAGGTTTATGAGAAGCTTTTATTCCCTAAGGACGCTATGGAGTGGCAGCAGATTACCATTGCCAATCCTTTGGGAGAGGACTTCTCCGTAATGAGAACCAGCTCTGTACCGGGAATGTTACAGGCATTAAGCCTAAATGAGCATCACAAGAATAAGAATGCCAAGCTTTTCGAAATGGCTAAAATTTATATTCCCAAGGCACTTCCCTTGACAGAGCTTCCGGAGGAGAGAATGACCTTAACCCTTGGATTTGCAGGAGAGGGTGACTTCTTCAGCTTAAAGGGAGAGGTGGAGGAGCTGCTTCGTCAATCCGGCTTACAGGGTAATTTCCACTATGATAAAGATTGCGAAAAGGCATTTTACCATCCGGGAAGAAAGGCAAATATTTCTTACGAAGGAAAGCTTTTAGGCTCTTTAGGGGAAATCCATCCGGAGGTATTGCAGAACTTCGATATGAAGGAAAAGGCCTATGTGGCTATTCTGGATTTAGAGGCTTTATATCCTCTTTCCGGAGACTTTAGAAAGTATAAGCCTGTGGCAAAGTTCCCGGCGGTTACCCGTGACTTCTCCCTTCTGGTACCGGTAAATGTGATGGCCGGCGACCTGGAGGATGCTATCCGAAAGGGCGCGGGAGAGCTTTTGGAGAAGATTGAACTCTTCGATATCTATGTGGGAGCACAGGTACAGGAGGGCTACAAGTCCATGTCCTATAAGGTCAGCATCAGAGCCAAGGATCACACCCTTACCGAACAGGAGATTGTAGGATGTACCAATAGTCTTTTGAAGGCTTTGGAGGAGAAGGGGGCAAGACTGAGGGATGCATAAGCCATAGCCGGGTAGTTTTAAAATAGAATAGGATATGCAAAAAGCCGAGGGGGATTTCTCGGTAGACACGCTTTCGCTAACTTCGCTTTCGTAGCGGTACTAAGCTCGAACTTCGTTTCACTCGTTCTTGCTAAGTACCGACGAGCTCAGATTGTCTACTTCAAAATCCACCATCGGCTTTTTGCTTTCCAAATCTAAAGTAAAACTACTGCGGTATGTCTTATAGCACGAGTCTAAGGGGGATTCTTCGGTAGACACGCTTTCGCTAACTTCGCTTACGTAGCGGTACTAAGCTCGAACTTCGTTTCACTCGTTCTTGCTAAGTACCGACGA
>CALIEL010000359.1 GCA_938022235.1 Oribacterium parvum | reverse complement strand
AGGTTTGCGCATATACTGCATTAATGGCTGAGTTGGAGTGTAAGACTCCGGAATTTACTTCTCTTACCGAATTGGTGGATAAGGAAGAAATCGGATCCACCGGAAATACCGGAATGCAGTCCGATGCTCTTCTCCACTTTGTAGAGGATTTGGCGGAGTGTGAGGGAGAGAGAGTACGGGATATTCTGAGAAACTCCATTTGTCTTTCTTCCGATGTAAATGCAGCCTATGACCCGACCTGGGCGGATGTTTATGAGAAGCAGAACTCCTGTTTCTTTAACCATGGTCCGGTTCTTACCAAGTACACCGGTTCCAGAGGAAAGGGCTATTCCAATGATGCTTCCGCAGAAACTATGCAGAAGGTTATCGGATACATGGAAGATGCCAAGGTTTGCTGGCAGGTGGGAGAGCTTGGTAAGGTAGACGAAGGCGGCGGAGGAACCATTGCCATGTATATGGGCAATATGAATGTGGATACCGTGGATTTAGGTGTTGCGGTTCTTTCCATGCATGCGCCATTTGAATTGACAGCAAAGCTGGATGTTTATTATACTTACAAGGCATTTTTAGCTTTCAATAGAGAGTAAACTCATTGGCAGCAAAAATATCGAAAACAGGAAAAGAATTTTTCCAAGAAACTAAGGAGTATTATGAGAAAAAGAAAATTATTTGCATCGGCAGCCATTCTGGCTATGGCGATTATGGCAGCAGCCTGCGGCAAGAAGACAGAGACTAAGGAGTCTGAGAAGGCTTCCGGAAGTGAAGTAAGTTCCTCCACCTTAACTGAGGACAGTCCTGAGATTAAAGAGCTTGAAACTCTGAAGGTTCCCGCTGAGCCTAAGCTTTCCGAGATGGGAAGCATCACAATCCCGGATTTAAAGAGCATCACCGTTACGGTAGCACCTTTGGAGAATGTTACCCAGGAAGAAGTGGACAATGCCATCCAGCAGACCCTGGATCAGAATCCTACCGTGGTAGACGATGCAGCCAAGGAAGGAGATACCGTAAATATCGACTACAGCGGCTCCATTGACGGAAAGAAGTTTGACGGCGGTACAGCGGAGAAGCAGGATCTGAAGCTTGGCTCCGGACAGTTCATCCCCGGATTTGAAGATCAGCTGATTGGTAAGAAGGCCGGAGAGGATGTTACCGTAAAGGTTACTTTCCCGGAGAGCTATGGCAATGAAGAGCTTGCCGGAAAGAATGCGGAATTTGCGGTAAAGATTCATGAAGTAAAGCGTCCTGCTACCTTGACGGATGAATGGGTAAAGAACTATGACGGCACCACTGCGGAAACCGTAGAGAGCTACCGTGATCAGGTTCGTGAGCAGCTTCAGGCCAGAAAGGATTTTAACTACCATTCCAACATTCAGGATCAGGCACTTCAGGCGATTATTGAAAAAACTACCGTTAAGCCCTCCGAGAAGCTTATGGAATACGCAAAGGCTTACCTTTTAGATGCAACTCTTAAACAGATGAAGAGCTACGGCTTGTCCGTTGCGGATATCATCAACATGTCCGGAAAGACCGTGAAAGAGTATAAAGAGGATGCCTATGCCAAAGCGGAGGATTATGCAAAGCAGCTTTTCTTAATGCGGAAGCTGGCGGACGATCAGGGCATTAAGGTAACGGATGCTTTATTGGATGAGCTGGCTGAGGCGGAGTCTTCCTTAACCGGAGAAAAGACTAACCGTGTGAAGCTGATTGAGCAGTACGGTAAGGAGCTGGTAGAAGAAGCAGCTATCCGTAATAAAGTAATGGAATACGTTGAGTCTCAGGTTACCGTAAAGAATGAAGAGCCTTCCGTAATCATGGAGCAGGACAGCGATAAGGGCAAGGAGAGCAAGGCAAGCGAAGCCGAGACAGAGGCTGCAAAGGAGCAGGAGTCCTCTGTAAGCAAAGAATCCTCTGCAAGCAAAGAATCCTCCAAGGCTAAGGACGATTCCAAGAAGAAGGAAGAGACCATCGCTTCCACAGAGGAAAGTTCTGTAATGGCTACTATCGAAACCAAGGCAAAAGAGTAATAGCCCTTAGCGGATATTTGATTTTGCTTTCTTGAAAAAGGTCTGAAAGAGGGGAGTTTTCCCCGATTTCAGGCCTTTTTTGCTGTCAAGAAAAAAATTCTTGACAAAAATACTTTAGCATAGTAACGTATTAGCATGCTAATAAAACAAAGCGAAAGAAAACAGGGAAGGAAAGGGAGAAAAGATGAAAAAGCTTGGAAGAAATATTTTATGGATGGCAACTGCAGGAGTTTTGGCATTGGGAATGATGGCTTGCGGAGGAAAAAGTACAGGCGGTAGTGAAGCGGGAACAAAGGAAGGCGGAAGCACGCAGGCAGGCAGTGAGCAGGCTGGCACGGAGAAGGCGGAGGCAAAGCTTGAGGGAAGTAAGGGAAGTTTTACCGTAGGATTTGACCAGGAATTCCCTCCCATGGGCTTTGTAGGAGAGGACGGAAACTACACCGGCTACGACCTGGAGCTGGCGTAGGAAGTGGCAAAGAGATTGGATTTGACCTTTG
>CALIEL010000358.1 GCA_938022235.1 Oribacterium parvum | reverse complement strand
CCCCTCAGCAGTACCGATGGCTCATGGAGGGGCTTTCCATTGATCAGAAAAAGGCCATTCTTCCGGTAAAACCAGAGCTGTATTAACTCAGTTTTTCTGTTTCTTTCAAGATAAATCGTCGAAAAAATCTCTTTAAAATCCTTGGGAAGCGACAATTGTCATTGATTTGCAATGATATAAATTGTATCATTAACTCCATAAACGCTTTATATCTTAAAGGAGCAAGGAAAATTTATGAAAAATATAAGCAAAGAAATAATTGCTTCTACTGTTAAGGAATATCGTAATAAGCTCGGAATGACGCAACTCGAGGTGGCGAAAGCAGCAAAGCTGAACAGAGCCACCGTCAGTCGGATCGAAGCCGCATCCTATATGCCTTCGATTGAACAGTTACAAAATATAGCAGAAATCCTTCATTTCGACATTACTAATCTCTTTATTCTGAAGAATCAGCAGAAGAGTAAAGTGTTGCCTAAATATGCCATTGCCGTTGCCGGAACCGGATATGTCGGCCTCTCTCTCTCTACCCTTCTATCCCAACACAACAAAGTGATTGCATACGATATTTCTCCAGAGAAGGTTGATCTGATTAATAAACGTCTCTCTCCCATTCAGGACGACTATATTGAACAATATTTAAAAGAAAAAGATCTGGATTTATTTGCCACAACAGACCCCATCCTTGCTTTCCAAAGTGCGGATTTCGTTATTATTGCAACACCTACTAATTATGATAGTAAACTAAACTTCTTTGACTGTTCTTCTGTAGAAAGTACTATCGAGAAAGTTTTAAGGATAAACAAGAAGGCAAGCATCATTATTAAATCCACTATTCCTGTCGGGTACACAAAAAGCATAAGGGAAAAACTGCACTATGATTCTATCCTGTTCAGTCCCGAGTTCCTAAGAGAGTCCAAAGCACTGTATGACAATCTATACCCATCGAGGATCATTGTTTCTTGCGACAAAGAAACCGAAGAGACCGCCCATATCTTTGCTTCTCTTCTCCAGGCAGGCGCGTGCAAGGAGAATATCGAAACACTATTCATGGGTTCCACGGAAGCAGAAGCGGTGAAACTTTTTGCAAACACCTACCTTGCCCTACGTGTTTCTTATTTTAATGAACTGGATACCTATGCTGAAAGCAAAGGTTTAAACACGAAAGATATTATTAACGGAGTCTGCCTTGATCCGCGAATCGGAACGCACTACAATAATCCCTCTTTCGGATATGGAGGCTACTGTTTGCCCAAAGATACGAAACAATTACTTGCCAATTTCCAGGACGTTCCTCAGAATATGATGTCCGCCATTGTAGAAAGTAATAAAACCAGAAAAGATTTTATCGCGGACAGGGTTCTTGAACTTGCAGGCGCGTATTCCGCAAACAGTCAGTGGGATCCCAAAAAAGAAAAAGAAACCGTCATCGGTGTGTATCGTCTCACAATGAAAAGTAATTCCGATAATTTCCGACAATCTTCTATCCAGGGGGTAATGAAGAGAATTAAAGCAAAAGGCGCAAAAGTAATTATCTACGAACCTACATTAAAAAATGGCGATTTGTTCTTTGGCTCAGAAGTGATCAACGATCTAAAAAAATTCAAGAAAAAAAGTCGGGCAATCATCGCCAATCGATATGACTCCTGTTTAGATGATGTAGTAAATAAGGTATATACAAGAGATCTGTTTATGAGGGACTAGGAAATGAAAGAACATATCAATTTAAAAAATAAAACTGTACTTGTTACCGGCTCTGCCGGGTTCATCGGAAGTAATCTAGTAATGGCACTTATGCGGACGTATTCTCCCATAAAAATCATCGGCTTGGATAATGTCAATGATTATTATGATCCCCATCTAAAAGAATGGCGTTTAAAGGAAGTTGAAAAGATTGCCAGTCAACACCCGAATTCCACCTACCGCTTTGTCAAAGGAGATTTAGCGGAGCGCTCCACGATAAACGAAATTTTTTCCTCTTATCATCCTGACATTGTAGTCAATTTGGCTGCGCAAGCAGGGGTAAGATACTCTATCGAAAATCCTGACGCTTACCTCCAAAGTAACATTATCGGATTTTATAATATTCTGGAAGCGTGCAGACACAGCACGGATTCCGGGCAGTTCGGTGTTCAGCATCTCGTTTACGCTTCTTCCTCTTCTGTTTATGGTGGAAATAGGAAGGTGCCTTTCAGTACAGAGGATCGAGTTGATTCTCCTGTTTCTCTTTATGCCGCAACGAAAAAATCCAACGAATTAATGGCACACGCCTATAGTAAACTCTATGCCATTCCTTCCACCGGTCTCCGTTTCTTCACGGTATACGGTCCTGCCGGCCGTCCCGATATGTTTTATTTTAAAGCAACGGAAAAGTTAGTTCATAGAGAAAAGATTCAAATCTATAATTATGGAGACTGCCAGCGCGACTTCACCTACATCGATGATATCATTGAAGGAGTGCTTCGCGTAATGCAGGGTGCCCCTAAACAAATGAATGGTGAGGATGGATTACCGATTCCTCCCTATGCAATCTATAATATCGGCGGCGGTAAACCCGAAAACCTCCTTAGCTACATAGAGACGCTGGAAGAAGCACTTATCAGCGCGGAAGTTCTTCCTGCTTCTTTTCATTTTGACGAGTATAAAGAGCTGGTCGGAATGCAGCCCGGAGATGTTCCTGTCACCTTTGCTGACAGTTCCGCCCTTGAGCGGGACTACGACTTTCGACCCTCTATTGATATACAAGAAGGACTCAGGAAGTTCGCAGAATGGTATAAATCTTATTATTAACCAACATCATAGATATCCCAACTTATTTTTGTTAGATAGTAACCAACGCTTGAACAGCAATTTATGCTGTTCAAGCAAAGTAAATTTCATAGAAGACCATCATTTACAAAAAATATTTTATGCTTTCAAGTAAAGTATAAAGACAACTAAAAAGCAATTCTTGGACTTACTTTATTTTAGGGTACTAGCTTCGGCGCATTCTATAATGCAATTAAACATAGAAGACCTAAATATGGTATTAATAGTAGATATACCAGAATCAATATGCAAAAAATGCTAATCTAAGAACATCTCCAAAATCTCCTGCTGAATTTATAGCTTCTGACTTAAGTACTACCTCTTTGGAAAATCCCACTCGTGTCAATAGTTCAATTGGATCATTATTGTCTATAAAAACATAGGAATATATTTTATGCATCTTTAAGTCATCTTTTGCAATTTTGATTAGCTCTTGAAGAGCAATGCTTTGGCTTTCTGTATTCCATTCCTCGTCATCACTTGTAAAAATACATAGTTCACATCTCTTATTGACTAAATCAATATCCTTCAGATAGACTGTCGCAATAGGGTATGAAGCTGCAGATGAAGTTTCCTCTACCCGCTCCACTATATACTGTTTATATTTTCCCGTAACAACAAAATTTTCATAAAATTTTTTATTGCTTTCCAATGTAATTGGCGTCTTATCAAAACAACGGCTTCTAATCCTTTCAGAATTTCTCCACTTAACTATTAAAGCACCATCTTTTTCTTCAATTGGCCTAAGATAAATTCTCATATTCTCTCTCCCTCATCCACTTATAATATCTATAGATTCCTTCTTTTAAGCTTACCTTTTCCTTGCCTAAAATTCTAATTCTTTTTTCTGCATTAAATAATATTTCAGGCATTTCATCGCCATGGCTAACAACTGTAAAATCAGAATTATTTTCTTTCAAATATTGAATAATGTCACCAATCGTTGAATTCCATTCAGAAACAATATTTATCGTGTCTAACGAATCACCTTGAATACTGTTCCATATAAATTCACATGCGTCATCTACAAAAAGTAAATTTCTTCTTGTATCAAGAGACATATTTAAATTAAATGTCTTATTATAAATGGCAGATTGTATTATTTGATCAAGTAAATATCCTCTTCTTTTATCTCCAGGACCATAAATTGGACCTAGTCTTAAAATTTGACACCTTACATTATTATGCTTTGCCCACTCTTGGACCATTAATTCACCATATAATTTAGATATTCCATATAAACTTCCTGTCGCACATACTGACGCTTCAGTTAAATACTCTGTCACATGTCTCCCATATACTTCCACCGACGAAACAAAAATTAGTTTCTTAGGTGGGATAGTAAATTTATCTAAAAGATTTTTTAAAAAAATAAGTGGAAGGAAATTCTTTTCTATATCAGTTTCTTCATCTTTATTCTTTGCAACATGCCATCCTAATAGTAATAAAACATCTGCCTGTTCAGAAAATAAAGTATCATCATTCAATATCTCAAAATTCTGATAATTGAATTTGATCAAATTAATACAAATATCTTTATATAGTTTTAAATACTCTTGAAAGTGTTTTCCAACAAATCCACTTCCACCGGTCATAAGAATTTTCATTTTCTCTCTATTCACCTATCATATTGTCTAAATCCCCACCGCGTACTCTTAAAGAGATTCTTTTACTTATCGGAATCTTTACTGCACATAATACGGGACCCTCCACATTTAGAATATTTGTAAGTACATCGTCTATTTCTTTATTATTAGAAATTTCAAATGTAGGAATTTTATATGCATTAGCGACTTGAACGATATCCGGTAGAGGGACATGATGCTTTCTATCGGTTGCAT
Source organism: Oribacterium parvum (assembly GCA_938022235.1). GTDB lineage: Bacteria > Bacillota > Clostridia > Lachnospirales > Lachnospiraceae > Oribacterium > Oribacterium parvum_A. Next base: position 17,914 of record CALIEL010000358.1, on the reverse strand, counting down.
GATGTCCATTTTTAAAATCATCTTGTGTCTTTTGAATTAAGCCATACCCATCATTGCAAATAACGAACACTTTTATATCTGGTCTATAATATTCCAAATTACACAATTCTTGAATACTCATTTGTAGGCCACCATCTCCAGCAATACAAATAACTCTTTTTTTTGCGGCAAAATAACCGCCTATCGCAGCCGGGAGAGAATAGCCCATTGCAGAGTATGCAAATTGTGTATGCCACCTTTGTCCTTGTTTGAACTTAAATGATTGTCCTATCCATATCGCTGATAACCCAGTATCCGTAAAAATTATATCATCATTTCTCAAAGCAAAACTTAATCTATCCACGAAATAATATGGATTTACAGTATCCTCTATGGCATACGAGCTTTTCAATAAAGGATACTGTTTTCTTAAATGTAATGCTTCCTGCACATAGGACTCCTTGACACTAATCTTTTCCTTTTTAATTTCTTCTAAAAAAATTTTCAAAAATGCTTTAATATCAGCCCTTATTTTGTAATCAACATTGGGTCCCAATACATCAAACTTGTTTAACTCATTTTCATCAATATCAACTACTACTTTATAAGCATTTTTCGCAAAATCACATGGATTCCCTGTTATATAACGATCCAGCCTAGCTCCTATAGAAATAATACAGTCAGAGTTTTGGACTAACTTATTCCCACCTATCGTCCCGAAAATTCCAATACTTCCTATATTATATTTCGAATCGTCTTCAAGTAAATCTCTTGCAGGAAAAGTTAATGCTGTAGGACAAGAGAGCTTATGAATAACATTCAGAGCATCTTCTTCTGCACAGCTTTGGTGTACACCTCCACCAAACAAAAGTATAGGTTTTTCAGCTTTTTTTAGCTTAGATACTATGAAACTACACGCTTTCCTTATTGATTCTATATTTTCTTCGTATTCTCCTTGTTTACACTCATCTTCATATTTCGGTAATTTATCAGGATCTATATCTGCATAAAGTATATCCTCAGGAATAACCAAAACGCAGGGTCCCTTGCGGCCCCTTAGCGCGATAGACATTGCTTTGCCTAATTCATATTTTATTTGCTTTTGATCAGTAACCTCATTAACATATTTTGTTATAGGTTTAAAAATACTGACTAAATCAATTTCTTGAAATGCGAAAAAACGAGTATTATTGTCTGCGCGAGTAGATTGCATAGCTTGTCCCACAATAAACAAAACCGGCACAGAATCCGTGTACGCTCCCGCGCATCCAGTCACCATGTTTGTGGCACCTGGTCCAGATGTTCCAATTGCGACTCCCAGATGGCGTCCCACTCGAGAATACCCGTCCGCCCCCATACTTGCTCCCTGTTCATGCATTGGACACACATAGTCAATACCTTCTTCCTCACCTAGCCCCACAAAGCACATGTTTACAGCTGTACCTGTTATTCCAAAAACATATTTGATTTGATTTTCCGCTAAAAATTTAGCAATATACTTAGATACTAGCATCTAAATTCTCCTGTAAACTTTATCACTTTATTAGCCACTTCACAAATTTCTTGAGTAGTAAGATTAATATGTAACGGCAAGGTTATTAAATGTTCACTATAATATGTAGCGTTCTTACAGATTCCATGCTGATTTTCGTACATCCAATATAATGTATTGACTGGGTAATGAATACCACACCCAATTCCTTCTCCCGTTAAATATTGTAAGAGTTCATCTCTTTTTTCTACTATAATTTGATAAAGCCATGTAGATGATACACACCCCTCTACTTTAAATGGCAATTTAATCCTATCAGAATACTGGGAAAATAAATCATCATATTGTCGAGCTATTGTTCTTCGAATTTCATTTTCTTTGTCCAAATGTGGTAATTGCGCTAACCCAATTGATGCCATTATAGAGTTTCCATTATATGCGTCAGCTAAATATTTCACATCATAATCCCATGTATTATGCTTTTCCCTTGACATCGGAGCATGGCTTTTATCAATTCCATTAAAAGTTTTTTTTCTAATAATTTCATCCAATTGACGTTCTTTAAAACAAACCATTCCGCCTTCTGCTAACGAAAGATTTTTTGTTACATGGAATGAATAAACAACCGCATCCGCCTTAAGTCCAACTGTCTCACCATGGAGCTTAGTCCCTGCCATATGGGCTGCATCCAAAATAATTTTAAGGTTGTGCCTAATACATATATCTTCTATTTTTTCATAGTTCCCTGCCGTTCCACCCAGTCCGACAAAAATAACCGCTCTTGTTTTCGATGTGATTTTTCTCTCTACATCCTCCGGATCTAAGCATAACGTGCAGTCTACATCAGCAAAAACGGGCTTTAAATTTGAAAATAAAATACAATTATTACTAGCAACAAAAGTCAGCGGAGTAGAAATAATCTCATCTCCATCATTCCATCCATATTCTTCTTTTAACGTTTCAATTACCAAATTTAAACCGGCTGTTGCAGTAGTTAAAAAATGGGCATTACTATGACCAGTATAACGTTTCCACTCTTCTTCAAACTCAAGAGTTTTATATCCTTGTCCTGTCCAACCTTTTTCCAAGCAATCTTTTATATTTTTAAGGCATGCCTCAACATCATATACTGGTGCAAACATAGGAATTTTCATAGTTGGTCTCCTTTTCTATGTCCTCCTGTCCCAACATAACTATTAATCTTAGTATAAAATATAATCTTCTAGTAGAGTCTTAATCTCCTCTTTAGAACAATTCATCATAACATCTATAATTGATAAAGAAGGAATAAATGTTTTATTTAATTGTGCATATGTTATGCTGCCTTTATCTTTTATAAATCTAAGGGTTATATTTTCTTTTAGGAATGATTCTTTGGAATATAAATGCTCACCGGATGATGCATTTATATACTCATTGGCATTTAAAAGCTTGCATATTGCAATCACTTTATCTTGTCCTTTTAAAGAATTATCTTTTTTAAGCGAAGAGGATACTTGAATTTTTGTATCGATACCTAAATACTTACATATTTCCCGTATCTGAAATTCCAAATATTCTGCCAAGTTTAAATCCCTAGACCTAATTATAGACTCTAATATAGTCATCGATTCATTAAAATAATTTGCTTTTGAGTATGCTTGATATAAAGTTTTTAAAAGTTTAGATTGCAAAAACTCCCTATTATCTACCCCTACTTCATTAATCAGCTTGTTGGGACTAGCTCCCAACAAAGGGACATTAACATTATGAATCTCACCATGTAAAATAATTCGATTCCTGTTAATCCATCCGCCTTTGATATATTGAACATCATCGTAGAGAACATGAGTATCTACAGCATTAATTCTTTGCCAGTAGCCAATATAGGGCATAAAGTAGGGTTGCATAATTCCTATTTTCAATGATTTGCTCCTTTTAACAAAACCTATCATTAAACTCTTTTATCTTAGTTGTCACTGTCTCTAAATCATCATCTGATAAACTCTGGTGAAGTGGTAAGCATAATGTGTTATCCGTAGCGTAATCAGCGCCTGGAAACACACCTGAAACTCCATATTTTTTTACTCTATGTAATGGAAAATATCGATAAGTTGTATAAATATCATGTTCTCTTAAAAACTTAGCTAGTTCATCTCTTTTTCCATTTTTTACCTGAATGTGGTAAAAATAGTATGAAGTCGTCCAGTCATCCGGCAAAGTGGGAGGAGTATCTATCCAGGATATTTTTGACAAATGTTCATCATAAAAATTATGCACGCGGGCTCTTTTCTTCATATAATCAGGTAGCTTTTTAAATTGTTCAATCGCCATTGCGGCTGTTACATTATTCATAATAGCACGATGGCCAAAGCAGGAAATATCAAATTCCCACCATTTTTGAGCTACCGAATTTTCATACCCACTTTTCATTTCAAGCCCAAAGTAAAGATATTTCTCCGCTCTATCTCTTAATTCCTGAGAATTAAAATGAAGCATAGCACCGTCTCCACACACTAAAATCTTCATGGCATCAAAAGACCACATTCCCATATCTCCAAATGTTCCTAAAGCTTTTCCCTTATAACTTGAGCATACTCCAGCCGCACAATCTTCAATCACTTTGATATTATGAGCTTTACATAAAGACATAATTTCATTCATTTCACAAGGAATTCCACCAAAATGTAAGAGTAGTAAAGCCTTCGTCTTTGAATTAATCAATGGTTCTATGTCCTTTGCTCTTACATTTAATGTTCTTGGATCTACATCGCACAAGACTAGCTTAGCTCCGGCTGCACAAACTGCATTACCAGCACCAACAAAACTAATTGTAGGCACAATAACCTCATCGCCCGGATGAATATCCAATAAGTACATAGAGGAAAATAGGCCTTCACTGCAACAATTTGTTGATAAAACTTGATTCGGATTTGAACCCAAATGCTTAGCATACATCTGCTCAAATTCAGTAACCAATTGTCCTTTACCAATCCAATTAGATTTAAATACCTCCGAGATACGATCCAACTCTTCTTTTCCAAGTGTTGGTTGCATTACATTAATCATTCCCTTTTCCTCCTAATACGAATAACTCACTCAATATTTTAATGATTTGATTATAACTCGATAAGTTAAACAATCGAGATAATAAAATATATACTATTGCTCCCAGTGGAATTTGAACAAAAAGCGTTACTATATCACTTAGGCGAAGCATATTCACAAAGAAAATCATCACTCCCATTATAATACTACATAAAATCGGAGGTGCCATATCTTTAAGCTGTTCAAAGTAACCATAATTTAGTAAAAATTTATTCGGCCACGAATTAATAACTTGCGCAATGATTGTTGAAAGTGCATACCCGATTGCAATATTAAATGCGCCCATTCTTAAAGTCACGAGCAAAATACCAATACCAATAACATCTTTTATAATCTCTAATTTTAAGTATATTTCACTAAAGCCTAGCGCTTTAATTGCATTTAAATTAGCTGTATGCAAAGGATAAAAAGCATAGATAAAGCAAAAAATTTGTAAATAAGGAACGCTCGGTATCCACTTTTCTGTCAATACAACTTTAACAAGCGTAGGCGCACATACTGCCAGTCCCATCATTAATGGCATTAGAATATAAGAACTTAGCTGTATAGCTTCCCTGGTTCCCTGCTTTACAGTCTCTTTTGAATCCTGCGATTTTGATAAAGTTGGAAACAATACACTATCAATTGAATAGATAATATTAGTTACTAACAAATTGGGAAACTTATCTCCTTGATTATAAAATGCCAATATCTCCGGAGTATATACTTTCCCAATTAATATCTGTCTAACATTTTGGTATCCAACCGTAATTATTTGAGAACATAACAGTTTCCATCCATAACTTAACAAATTCACTAATCTATGCCACGAAAAAAATAATTTTGGTTTCCATTCGACTGTTACCCAAAGAATGCAAGTGTCTACAATCGCATTTACCAAGTATTGTATAACCAATGCCCAAATTCCTACACCACGAAAAGCCAAGACAATACCAACAACAGCAGCTAGAATTGTCCCACATAGAGTCGAATAAAAAAACTTTTTAAAAAGTAAATTTCGAGAAATATAAGCTTGCTGAATATTTTTAGCACTTGAAATTAGTATTATTATCCCTAACACTCTAATCATTAGTGTCAATTTATTATCATTATAAAATTTTGCAACATATGGTGATGTGCAAAACAATAAAAAATATAAGACAATACAGAACGCTATATTAAATATAAATACTGTTGAAAAATCCATATCGTCTATATGTTTGGCCTGAATTAATGCATTACCTAAGCCGCTATCTACAAGAACATTCAAAAAATTAATAATTACCATTATAAGAGCAACCGTTCCATAGTCCTCTGGTGAGAGCAACCTTGCTAAAAACAAAGACACAACGAAAGTAACTGCCTGAGCCCCTGTTTTCTCTAAAAATCTCCATAATAGGTTGCTAATAATTACCTTTTTTTTTACTTTCATGTCCATAACACGATTATTTTGTACCTTTCAATTTATTACCCTTATACTCAAGTAAATGTTTTGAAATATTAGGAACTATCGACATAATATAAATTAGTATCAAAAATACTATACTTTTATCCATAGATTTTGCATATCTTTTCGCCTGATTAAAATCCCTAATTGTCCAAGCAATAGTAAACTTGCAGCGTTCTATAGCTTTTTGTATCGGCAGCTTATATTTATAGGATGTAAAACGATCCAGTTCTTTCAGAAAAGAAATTTTATCTAAATTGAATTGAACATGCTTATTTTTTTCTTTAGTTCCCCCCCATGATTCAACTCCTCTCCGTCTCCATATTGACATAACATCCGCAAAATATTTGACCTTTCCATGTAAAGCCAAATAAATATATAATGGCTGATCAGATATAGGTCGAAGAGAATTACTACCTCCACCAATTTTAATGAATAACTCGGGTCTTTCTTTCGCTAAATCTGCCCTAAATATACTAGTTCCTATTTGCGGCACTTTCATAGAATCCCACAGAATAAACTCCTCCACTTTCATATCTCGATCTTTGGTCCCACAACCAGATGAGCTAAATCTCCCACTTTCTACATCCAAAAAATCAAAATTATGTAAACACATTACATAATCCTTGTTAGACTCCATAAAATCATACTGCTTTTGAAGTTTATTGTCATTCAACCAATAGTCATCTCCATCACAATACGCGATATAACGTCCTCTCGCCTTCGGGTAACAATACTCAACTACAATTTGATGACCATTTTGCATCTTATTTTCCTTTTGAAGTATTGGAACTACAATATCTGGAAATCTTCTTTGATACTCTAGTATTACATCTTGAGTTCCGTCAGTAGATGCATCATCATGACAAAGAATCTCAAACTTAAAATTTGTTTTCTGTGCCATTATACTTTCCAGTGTTTCTGCTATATATTCTTTCTCATTATAGGCAACCACAATAACACTAATCTCTGGCTTCATTCAAAATCCTCACGATTCTTTCCGTTCCTGCACAAAGGGTTACAATCATTAATTTAACTTATAGCACGCGGAACATTATTAGTGATGTTTTAAAATATTAAATATATTATTAACATCTAAAACTTATGTTACTCCCATTGTAGAGGATACTACATTTTCTCATCTCCACAAGTATATAGATTTTAATTCATGCAAAATGAATAGCTGGCACTGGATGGTTCTCCCATATAACTACATAATTCTTTTTCACATTTATTACCTCTACGCCAAAACTTCTTCAACTAATTGCTTTATGTCCTCACGACCTTTTCTAACAATTATATCCTTTAATGTCTGTAATTTTTCTACATATTTATTTTGATTGTCTTTTTGTGCCATAAATTCAATACCAGAAACAATATCGCTTATTTCATAAGGGTTTACATAATATGCTCCCATACCAAGTACTTCAGGAACAGACGAATAAGATGATGCAACGGTTGGTCGCCCAGCATTCATGGCTTCTAACGGAGGTAATCCATATCCCTCACTTTTTGTCGTATAAAGTAAAAAATCACAAGTTTCATAGAAACCTCTAAGTTGCTCTTCACTCACATAATTTTCAAAAATTACTTTGTCATGAATTATATCCCAATTTAATTCTTTAATTTTTTTTAAATTATTTTCCAAGTTCCTATTCATTCCCAGTACTCTTAACTTTAAGTCCGTACCATGTCTTTCTTGATATTTGCAAAACGCCAATAATGATCTAATAAAATTTTTCTCGTATCGATTTGAATTGACAAATAATATAAATCGTTCTTGATTTTTATTCTGCTTTTTTGTAGTATCTGCGCAATGATTAGTAATATCGCGAGTAAAATACTTGATGTAAACTGGTTTAGACAGCTGATTAATCTTTTGCATAGAGCAATTTGACACAGTATATATTCTATTCGCTTTAGGAATATTTACTTTTAGCTGATATAAACCTAAAATTCCAGCACACCACCTTCTTAACCACAATATTAATGGGTTTGACTTTAATCCAGAAAAATAAAATCGATCATACTTATCATATTTACATGAATCTAATAGTCGAACTCCATGAAGTACACCATAAATCTTTAAATTCTTATGTTTTTTCCTTACTTCCCCAATTTTTGAAACAGATAATGTGTCTAACAAAGGGAAAAACAAAATATCAGAATTTACAAATTGAATATCAGCAATATTCTCAGTATCAATAAAGGAATATTGTTCTCTAATTCTCTTTTCTTCTCTTGTCATGCTATCTTCATCCACATGCTTAGGCCATATCACAATAATCTTTATTTGAATTTTATTAGATTTTATATAGTCATTAAATTTATTGGTAATGTATCTGCTAAAATCTCCTCCGCCATGATATTTTATTTTATCATTTCCCAAAGAGTCTCCTGTAAAATCTATATAAAGAGTCATTTATAACCTCCATGCATAAGGTACCAAACTCAACGTATCATGAGTCAACTCAAATAAATAATAACCAAATAGCATTAAACATATCACTATCCTCGCAATTACTTTTGAAGACCCACGTAATTTATTTATAACAATTGGAATAAAAACTATTATAGCAACACTATACAGTATTACCAATCTGAAAAAATATCCCATTGTAAAAGAAAAAATCTGCATCGTAGCAGCTATCAGCATCATTTTAACCCATAAATTAACATCAGGTTTATTGATTAACTCATCCTTTGAAAGAAGTAATACTCCAGCACCTAAAGTCAATGCCAAAAGCATAAAGTACATATATCCACCACCGCCCTTCAAATCTACTCCTATATATTTAGTATACACATGAGTAATGATAAAATTAAGAATCACAGGTGCTAAAGCACAAACCATAATTGCAACAAACCCCGATATAATCCAAACTTTTTGAGTCATCTTAATGTTGTATAAAAAATAGACAGGAAAAAATACTATCGAAGTCATATGAAATAAGCATGCTAACATTACAAGAATTGTAAATTGAATCACTTTTCTATACTTTATATACTTAACCGAAATCAATAAAAAAGCTATACTAATAGCCTGCCTCTCATTATTAAAAGAAGACCCAAAAAAATATAACGCAATATATATATATATACTGAATTCTGGATCAGGAGAAAAGCTATATATAAAATATACAAGAGCATACGTATAAATAATTGCTGTTGTCACGAGTACAACATTAAAGTTTGGAATGATACTATGAATTAGCTTTAAATAAATAAGAAATCCTATCTCATATCCTGAATGATATATTCCCTCATTCCATTTTTTTGTCCCTATGAAATAAAACAAAGATTTATATGTTTCCAGATCTCCACCTACATAATCCTTCCGAAAGGCACGAAAAAGAAAAAGCAAGGCAAAAACTAATAGTATCGAAATACTAAATTTTCTCCCTCTACCAAACGTCACATAGCATGATTTACAAACTTGAGCAATGGCTGAAACCATTAAAATCAAGATCCAAGGCCACATACAAACTCTCCTTCAACTTTCAATGTATTCAAGCCATTTCTGTAATACTAATTCACTAGAAAATATTTTAGATTTCTTTTTCGCATTAATACCTAATCTTTTCGATAATTCATCATTATTTAATAATAAAATTATTGCTTCCGCCATCGCGTGTCTATTACCTATTGGAACTAAAATTCCGTTATCCTGATTAAGTATAATTTCATCAGAACCAGCACAGTTTGTAGATATGCATGGCAACCCCATCATTAAAGCTTCAAGTAAGGCATTTGACATTCCTTCATAATTTGAAGGCAAAACAAAAATATCTGAATCAGCTATTCTCTCATGAATATTAACAACGTTACCAAGCAATTTGACGTTTTCCCTTAAATCAAGTTCTATAATCAATTTCATAAGTTTGGACCTTAGCGTTCCTTCACCATATATTTCTAAACAACAATTAGGGTATTCTTTAATAACATCACTCATAGCTTCAATCAGCATAATTTGATTTTTTTGTGCCTCCAATCTTCCAACTGTAACTATTTTTTTTCTTGCTAAAGTCCTATGCTTTGCCACAGTTGATACCTCAATCGGATTATATATAACTCTACTTTTTTCACGAATATATTTAGGAAAACAATTTTGAGCTCGTTTTGTTTGAAACACAACTTTATTGGCTAACCCATACAAAGCATACGTCAACACAATATCAAACTTCGAACGACCATCACTAGAAGGATCATTTCTTTCTGAAATCAAAATATCTTTTCCTAAACCAATGCATGCTATTAACGTGAAAATATTTACATACATAGAAAATGAAATTACATGTTTAGGATTCGTAATTTTTATATGATTACGTATACCCTGAATCCAGTAAATCAAATTTCCAACTCTACTATAATTGTTTCGCACAAGAGAAACGATTCTCACATTTTTATGTAGTTGATAGCCACATCCTTCAACTAATAATATTATTATATCAACTTTGTAACCATCTTCTGCATATCTATTAGCTAATTTTGCGATAACTCGCTCAGCCCCATCCCGTTGCATACCAATATGCACAAAACAAATATACTTATCTTTATTTGCCACAATAAATCTCCACACAATCTCTCATATTATAACTTTTAAACCCATGCTTTATATTTAACTCTTTGTATACTGCTAGCACCTCTTCTAACTCTCTGAGCATCTCTTCCGTATTTTTCCCGAAGTTATGTGGATGCCACCATAAGTGAAATAATTCATGGTGCTTTGCCGCATACGTCATTTGATTCTTAATACGACGGATTTTAAGACGTTCTAAAAACGAGTATCCTGAATAAGGACGTAAGAACCTACTTGCCGGAATGTTTAAAATCTCATCTTCAGATTTATTCATTTTATAAGTAATAGGACCTTCGATTGGTATGTATGAATCCAAAAATCTTATAACCTTTTGTATTATTCTTAAGACTCTATTTTTTTTTGAATCATATCCTTTGTGGGGATTCCCACGATAGCCTCTAATTCCATTATTGTATAATGTATCAAGAAATGCCTTTGAATACTGATTTCTAGGAAAAACAAAATTTAGCACTTTGTTACTACACTTTTCTTCTATAATTCGAACTGAACTCTGAAGATCAGCATTAAAAGAAGCTATATCAGCCCCCTCTTCAGTACAATAATAATGTGAATAACTGTGAGAAGCTATTTCTTGATGAGGGCATTCTCTTATCATGTTTAACAACTCACCAGCATAATGGAGTTTATCCTCTTCCGAGGATACACCAACTTCATCTAAATGCGTATATGAAGAAATATTATTTGTTTTATAGTTTGGAACTATTGCGGGTATATTATCCACTATTTCTTTCTTATTAGTATTCAACATTATTCCAACAGTTGCCCATGTAGCATGAATATCATATTTTTTAAATAATTTTAAAATCTTAGGAATAGCAGCTCTAGCTCCCTCTACATTCTCTGTATATTTTTTTGAGTTCTCTAGATCTATCATACCCCATATCAATTCAAAATCTAATGAAATTACAAGCGCTCCGCTGGAATTCATATTTACTCCTTAATATACAACAATGTACGTTCAATCACTTTTTTTCTATCAAAAACTTTTTGCATATACTTTCGGCCTTCAACTCCCATTTCTTTCTTTTTCTCGTATGAAAGAAAGATAAATTCTCGCATGACTCTGTACAGATCATTTTTATTCTTTTTTTCAAAAATAAACCCTGTTTTTCCATTAATAACCGACTCCTTGCACCCTGAAACACAACTTGTTATAACAGGCCTTCCCGATGATGCTCCTTCTAAGTTCGTATTAGACATTCCCTCGTGCCATGACGGAAGTACAATACAATGACATTTTTCTATGTATGGTCTAACATCTTTTTGGTAACCATGATAATGCAACCACCCATCTAATTCATATCTCTTAACTTCTTCCTTGTAATTCTCCTCAAATGTTCCAATAATATCTAGTTCGCAATCAATACCATCTTTAATCAATCTTTTCATGGCTTCAAAGAGCTCATTCACGCCTTTTTCAGCCATAACCCGTCCCATATAGAGAAATTTTATCTTTTTACCCTGTGGATACTCTGTTAGTACATATTTTTCCGTATTAACGCCTGCTCCCATTAATCTTATTGCTATATTTTCTCGTACAATCTCTTCAGATATAAAAATTTGTCTATTTTCCTCATTTTCAAAAAAAACAGCCCTAGCATTTTTTAGTGCACGCTTATACATTCTTATTATAATTCTTTTTAGAATCCCTCCTCTTTCAAATACTGATCCTAAACCAGTTACATTTACAATATAAGGTATTTTGAGAATACCGCTTAAATATCCACCGTAAATATTTGGTTTTATTGTATAAGTAATAATAAAATCAGGACTTTCTTCTTTTAAAATTTTCCTATATGTTAAAAAAAGTTTAAAATCCAATATTGGATTCTTTCCTCTTCTGTCAATAGGGGTATTAATAAATTGGCATCCCTGCTTTTTAAGAGGTTCGACCAATTCGCCATATGGTAAAGAAATAATAACTTTATGTCTTTTAAGAAGTTCCTGTATTAATTCTCCTCTAAATTTATATAGCCCAACATCATTATTAGTCAAAATCAATATCTTCATATTTTTCCCCTTGTTATACTTAACAAAGAACTTACATCAATTCATACAGATAATCGGTTATTTCAGTAACAACACAATTTACTAAGATAAAAATTTTTCTAAACATCAATCAAGTTTTTAGAAAATACTCTTCATTTTTGCTGGGATGCCAATATATGTTCCACTTCGTTCTATACTTTTTACCACAACAGCGCCTGCTCCAACCATACAGTCCGAACAAATTGACAAGTTATTATTAATACATGCCCCCATCCCTATCCATGTCCTTGTTCCAATATTTACTGTTCCAGCCACTTTAGCTCCAACTGAAATATGAACAAAGTCCGAAATCTGATTATCATGCTCAACAACAGCTGCGGAGTTAATAATACAATGCCTTCCTACATATGCCCCACTATTAATAACCGCATTCGCCATAATTGTCGTCCCTTCCCCTATCTTTACATCCAAAAGACTGATTTGTGCCGATGGATGTATCGCCGTATAAAAATCACCTCGTATTTTCCGGCTTAAGCTTTCTCTGATACCAGGATTACCAATCGCTATAATGAAATTTTTATTCTGTATCTTTTGCCATTTATCCGTAGATCCCAAAACCGGAAATCCGCAGAAAAAATCCCCCACCTCTGGATTATCATCCAAAAAGCCAAAGACTTTATCACCTGACTTCATGACAATATCTGCAACAACTTTTCCATGTCCGGATGCCCCTACTATAATAACTTCTTTCATTCTCTTGACCCACGAAACGCTTCCATCGTCACACCTGTATTATCAGATATACCTTCTCTGTTTAATACCTGAACAACGGTATCAGCAATGATTTTCAAGTCCCCCAAAAAGGTAATATGATCTACATACTCTACATCTAACTTGAATTTCTCTTCCCAACTTAGAAAGTTTCTTCCTCTGGATTGTGCTAAGCCGGTAAGTCCCGGTCTTACTTCATGTCTTCTTGCCTGTTCCAGATTATATAAAGGCAAATATTGTACCAGCAACGGCCTGGGGCCAATCAAAGACATTTCCCCTTTTATAATATTAAGGAGTTCCGGCAACTCATCCAATGAACTAGCTCGGAGCATTTTCCCAAAAGCAGTTAAACGCAGTTCATCTGCTAATAACTGTCCATTCTCATCTCTTTTGTCGGTCATGGTTCTAAATTTATATAATTTAAACACTTTTCCATTCTTCCCCGGCCTATCCTGTTCAAACAAGACGGGTGACCCAAGAAATATTCGAACAAAAATTGCAAGAATTAGCATAAGAGGAGAAAAAATCAATAGACACAAAGTAGCCAAAAAGCAATCCATAGGCCTTTTAATAAACTTCTCATATACGCCTTTGCATTTTTTATTTTTCATTTTTTTTTCTGCCAGTATTTCCATGACAAAAGCAACTCCACCGGCAAAAATTGAAATAGCCACAATTACTTTACATAGTTTTGTAAGGATCTTCATCTATTTTCCACCTCAGATACCAACAAGAATCATTTATTGCTTATAAATCTTTATTGAAATACCCTCTTCACAACTTCAATAATTCTCTCCTGCTCTTCTTCCGTCATTTTATTATCCGAAGGTAAACATAGCCCTCTTTGAAAGATATCTGCCCCGACATCTACTATTTCTCCCTCATCAATATAGGCATTTGTCCGGCCGCGTCCATTACCTTGCCGTGTTACAAAGGCATTCATTCGGTAAATCGGCTGCATATGCATCGGTTTCCAGATGGGACGACTTTCTGCATTAATTGCCGAAAGCATCTCCATGATTTCTTGCGGATTTGTTTTTCCTCCTTGAGACTGATATAAATACTCCCTATCCCCTCGTACAATCGGAGACATTGCCTCTTTATCAATCAAAAGACAGCTGAGCCAGAAATTAGGCACACTATTCTCTGCATCATAAGGGTTCATCGTAATGGGTAAGTCTTTAAGTCCTTCCTTGTATCTTCTATAAATCTCTCTTTTTCTTGCAATATGCTCATCAAGATAAGGAATTTGTCCTCGTACTACACCGGCTATTACATTAGACATCCGATAATTATATCCAATTTCTTCATGCTGGTACCAGGGAGCATCTTCTCGAGACTGGGTACTCCATTTTCTGACCTTATCTGCATCGTCTTTAGAGTCTGTTAAGAACATTCCACCGGAAGATCCCGTAATGATCTTGTTTCCATTAAAGCTTATAGCATTATAGTTACCAAAAGTCCCGGTTTCTTTTCCCTTATAGCTTGCACCAAAGGATTCTGCTGCATCCTCAATAATGAGCGCATTGTGTTTTTGGGCGATTTCCAAAATCTCGTCCATCTTTCCGGGAGTTCCATAAAGATGAGCCAGTACGATTATTTTCACATCCGGATAAAGGGAAAAAGCTTTCTCTAAAGCTAAGGGATCCATGTTCCAGGTATCCTTTTCCGTATCAATAAAGATAGCCTCTCCATCCTCATACGCCACAGGATTCACAGACGCATCAAAGGTTAAGTCGGAACAAAAAACT
The DNA here is from genome assembly GCA_938022235.1 of Oribacterium parvum. Classification (GTDB taxonomy): domain Bacteria; phylum Bacillota; class Clostridia; order Lachnospirales; family Lachnospiraceae; genus Oribacterium; species Oribacterium parvum_A. The sequence goes on along the minus strand of CALIEL010000358.1, from coordinate 2,819 downwards.
TTCTTTCCTTTTAACGTTCCTTCATGCGGTTTTGCCTGTCCGTAAAGCTTCTCTCCGGCAAGCTTTGTTGCAAGATGAAGCGCTGCCGTTCCTGCAGAGAGCGCAACCGCATAGCGGCATCCTATTCTATCCGCAACCAATCTCTCTACTTCATTGATATTCTTCCCTACAGTAGACATCCAGTTGCTCTCAAAAGCCTCTTTCATAAATTCCAGCTCTTCTCCGTGCATAGTAGGAGAGCTTAGCCATACTTTCTTTTCAAAAGGCTTTATGCCATCCAATGACTTCATTCTTGAACACTCCTTTTTTCTATTTCGCCGGCTTATAAGTCCCCACAATATCCTTCATCATTTCCCGGATATCGTCCTTGTTCTTATAGGCGGCTTCCATCAGCTCGTCCACCTTTCCAAGGAAGGCATCAATATCGAAGCTCAGGGGCTTTCCGATATGAATACGCTCGTTGGCGGTGTTCTGCAAGCCCTCTTCCGCCATTAGCTTTTCTTCGTATAGCTTTTCTCCCGGACGAAGTCCGCTGTACTGTACCTTGATATCGATATCCGGCTTAAATCCGGAAAGGCGAATCAGATTTCTGGCCAGGGTATCAATCTTTACCGGGCTTCCCATATCCAAGACAAAGATTTCTCCCCCCTTAGCGAAGGTTCCCGCCTCTAAAACAAGGCTTACCGCCTCCGGAATAGTCATAAAATATCGAATAATATCTGGGTGAGTCACCGTTACCGGCCCGCCCTTTTCGATTTGCTTTTTGAAGATGGGAATGACGGATCCGTTGGATCCCAATACATTTCCGAAGCGTACTGCCACAAATTCTGTCTGAATATCCTGGAATACTGCCCCCGTGCCGTCCTTGTCCGCATTCTCCATTCCCTTATGGGTGAAGAGCTGGGGAATATCCTGCACCCGTCCCGCCTTAATCTTGCTGTCAAAAGCCTGGATAATCATTTCGCAAAGTCGTTTGCTTGCTCCCATGATATTGGCAGGATTCACCGCCTTATCCGTGGAAATCAGCACAAAGCGCTTGCAACCGTTTACCATAGCCGCATAGGCAGTCTTGTAAGTTCCTAAGGCATTGTTCTTAATGCTTTCACAGGGGCTGTCCTCCATCAAGGGCACATGCTTATGAGCCGCCGCATGATAAACGATTTCCGGTCTGTACTCCTTAAAAATCTGGAACATTCTCCGGGAGTCTCGTACGGATCCAATCAAGACCAGTAAATCCAGCTCCGGAAAATTTTCCCGTAGCTCTAATTGGATATTGTAGGCATTGTTCTCATAAATATCGAAGATAATCAGCTTCTTAGGACTGTGGCCTGCAATCTGCCGGCAAAGCTCCGAGCCGATGCTACCTCCTCCGCCGGTGACCAATACCGTCTTTCCGTTAATAAAGGAAAACACTTCCCGAAGATCCACCTTAATCGGATCTCTTCCCAGCAAATCCTCCACGGAGACCTTCCGCATGGCGCTGGCACTGACCTGTCCGGTAACCAGCTGGTACATTCCGGGAAGGTTCTTCAGCTCACAGGTGGTTTCGTTACAGATTTGCAGAATATCTCTTCTTTGAGAAACTGTCGCAGAAGGAATGGCCAGGAAGATTTTGTCCACGGCAAATTTTTCCACCGCCTCCAAAATGCTTTCTCTTCCTCCTACTACGGGGATATTGTCGATCAGTCTTCCCCATTTGTTTTTGTTGTCATCAATAATGCAAACTACAGCCCCGTCCACTTCTCCGGAGCGTTGAATATCACGAATCAGCATTTGCCCGGCAGAACCTGCTCCGATTACCATAATTCGATGATGGCTTTTCTTGTTATTGACCTTTCGAAGAAGCAGGATAAAACGATAGGAAAAGCGAATGCCCAGTACCGCCAGATACTGTAAAATCGCCCCGATGACGTAGTAGGAAATCGGCATTCTTCCCCAAAAAAGCGTGATGCCGATGATATGAAAGACGGAGCAAATGACGGTGGCCATGCTTACCCGAAGGAGCTCGGAGTAGCTGGCAAAGCGCCAGATGCTTTTATAAAGCTTTAAAAACCAAAAAACCGCCAGTGACCCAAGAATATAGAAGGGAAGAAAAGCTTTCCAACGTTCTATATATATTGTGTCAATTGTGCTGTAGCGCAAATCATAGCGAAGCCAAAGGGCAATCAAATAGGAAAAGCTGAGGGCAAGGGAATCATAAAGCATCAGTCCCAAAGCAATGATATGCCAATGCTCTAATCGAAAACCCTGCCCTTTCTTTTCTCGTTGGGGCACTTTCCCCCCATCTTGATTATCTATATTCTCGCTAGACATCTTGTCCTTAGTATTTTCCATGAAGAATGATTTCTCCTATTGCTACAGTCCTTGTACTTGTTGTTAAAAAGTTCTGCCGCTATATTTTCTCGAGCGCTGAAACGAAAACTCGTTTTTCCTGCACCGAGTGGCTGATTTTGTTATTCTTACGCAGTGAAGGGGAAGCTTTCTCCCGGCTGCACGGTAACATCCTCTACCGTCTCTTCACCCTTGGTGATTACATAGTGTATACCATATTTTTGGAAGAAGCTTCCATAACTGTCGTCTGTGGACTTGCTATAACGAAAATCCTGTACTGCTGCCGCATTGGAAATCTCCCGCATCAGCTGATCCAGGAAAATGGTCAGGGCTTCATTGCTGACATTGTCCACAATCTCCGCATTGACTTCCACCATATGGGTATCATTACTTCCGGAAATCGTCAGATGCTTTACAAAAGGAAAATCCTCAGGATCCATGCTCTCTATCACATCGTCGGAAATCTGGTCGAAATCGATAAGAATGAC
>CALIEL010000357.1 GCA_938022235.1 Oribacterium parvum | reverse complement strand
TATTATGAATACCAGCTTTAACCTGCCATTGGTTATCTGGCTAATGATGGGCTTCTTCGCCCAGGTGCCTATTGAGATGGAGGAATCTGCCAGAATTGACGGATGCCATTTCCTAAGTCGCTTCTTCTATGTGGTTTTTCCGGTAACAAAGTCCGGCATTGTGGCGGCAGGAATCCTAGCCTTTGTGGGAGCTTGGAATGAATTCCTCTTTGCGGTTATTTTAAGTATCAATAAGTCTAAGACATTGCCCGTAGTTATCGCAGGTTTTATTACCGACAAGGGCTTGGATTGGGGGCCTATGGCGGCGACTTCTCTGATTAGCTTGTTACCGGTTTTGGTACTGGTATACCTTTGCCAGAAGCAGTTCGTGGAAGGATTGGCAATGGGAGCGGTGAAGGGGTAGAAGAAGGAGCATAATAATACGAGTGGGCAATAAGGTGGATATTCTTTATGAGAACCAATAGTCGAAAAGTTATGATCAAATATTTGTGTGCATTAATGATCTTGACTATTTTATTTCTTTATCTTATATGCCACCGATTTTCTGTACAAAAGCCTTACTCACAAAAAATCATTGTCCTCCTCTCCGGCTCTGAGGAGGATATGAGTTGGAACAAGGCAAATATTGATGGCATTAAATCCTATAATGCACAAAATGATCAGCGAATAGAATATATTGAGAACATAGCAGAGAAAGATTTTGAGCGTAAGGTTTTACAATATGCTGATCAGGGATATGGGCTCATTATCGGGGCTGGTGCACAATTTAATGACGTTATAGAAGCTATAGCGCCTCAATATAAAAACACCTTGTTTTGTATTATCAATGGTTCGATTTTCAATCAAAAGAATATAGTCTCGGTTCAAATTAAAGAGGAGGAAGCAGCCTATATTGCTTCCTGTATAGCCGGGAAACTAACGAAAACAGGAGTGTTTGCAGATATTGCAGGATTTCCGAATGAGCCAATGAAGAAAATGTTGGACATTTATGAGAAAAATGCAGTTTGCATTGCCCGGAAAAGAGGGCTTGATCAGGCTCACTGTCTAAGGGCATATACCAACAGTTGGGATGACCTTGACTTAGGATATAAAATTACAGAACAAGTGTTAGAAGAAAATGCAGACATTGTTCTGGTATATGCTAATAAGGTTTGGCTAGGAAGTCTTAAGGCACTTCAAGCAGAACCGGACAAAGCGAGTATGATTGGAATTGCTACGAATCAGTGTTCTATAGATGAGAACATTGTTTTGGCATCTGTTATATTTGATTTTGACAAAGTTTACGCATGGATTATGGGGGAATATAAAAAGGGACATCTTGGCAAGCAAAGGGTATATCCACTGGGAATGAGCCAAGATCTATTTCATGTACAATATAGTAAGAAAATACAAGGCCAAGTAATAGAGGAAATCAATGATGTACAAAAAGACTTGAAGGCAGGACGGATTAATTTGGGCAAGGAGTAACAAATGAGTCTTTGGAAAAAAATGTCATTCACAATTATTGCGGTTATTGTACTTATTACCGGGCTTTGTGGAGTGATTTCTTACAGAACGGTACAAAGTGTAATTATTCAAAATAAAAAAGAAGAAATGGGAAATATGCTGAACCTTATTGATATGAATATCACGCAGCATATAGGAACTTTAGATAGGTTGATTGACGTTATTAGTGACTTAGTGTTTGCCCCGAATAAAATTATGAATGAGGTAGGAGCCAAGAGATTTGAAGAAACGGAGCTTTCTATTTTAGAACAGGAAATTAACGTTTTTCCTTCGGTTAAAAATTTATATGTTTTGAATCAACAAGATGAAATTTTTTACCAATATAAAAGTAGTCAAATTTCTTTAGAGGAACTTTTCTTTCAATCGGATGCGGATAAAGGAAAGAAAAATAAAAATATATGGATAAGCTTAGAGGACGGATCCATCTTTTTACTTAGAACTATATGGATGGAAGGGGTAAAGAAGGGATCAATTGTTCTGGAGTTCAACCCTGAAATATTTATGCAATTACTGATTAATAATTTAAGTACTTTCCATCATCAAATTACTCTTATTACGGATAAGAATGGTAAGGTAATTTGCTCGAATACCGGTGTGCCGGTAGAGTATCTGAACATAGTAAAAGATCGATATGATACCGGAGAACATACCTTTCAATTTAACTGGAGCAACGTTAACTATTTTGCCTGCGGCCAATATAATGGTATTACCGGATGGAGATTATTTTCTATTGTTGCAGCGAAAGATATTTTTCCGCAATTACAACTGTTAAAAAATAGAGTAATCACAATTACTGTCATATCCGTGCTTATGGGATTTCTAATCAGTTTTCTTCTTGCATGGACTATAACTAAACCACTGAAAGAGCTTTCCAAGGCTATGGAGAAAGCACAAAGTGGTAATTTTGACATTCAGGTTTATACGAAGCAAAAGGATGAGATTGGAAGTTTAATTCAATCCTACAATTTTATGCTGGGTGAAATTAAAAGGCTTATTCATGTGGTTACGGAAGAAAAGATGGCGCAAAAGACAGCAGAATTAAATGCTTTGCAAGCGCAAATCAATCCTCATTTTTTATATAATACTTTGGATACTATCAATTGGATGCTTTTGGCAAGGGGAGAAGATGATATTAGCGATTTGATTGTACGCCTGGGAGAATTGTTAAAGTACTCTATATCAGGTGCAAATACATTAGTACCTTTGCAAGAAGAAGTAAGATATATTAGAAATTATTTAGAGATTCAGAAGTGTAGGATGGAGGAACGTTTGGAATATGCTATTTCCATAGAGGAAGCATGCAATGCTTATCCTTGTCCTAAACTTCTTTTGCAGCCTCTTGTGGAAAATGCAATAAAACATGGTTTAGAACCTTTGGTGCGGGGAGGTAAAGTTTGCATTATTGCCGTAATAGATCAAGGAGAGTTGAAAATTAATGTTATTGACGATGGGCAAGGAATGGAAGCAGAAAAGATACAAGATATACTTTTGGATAAGCGTGTTGGCCTTAATAATGTGGAGAAACGAATCAAATTAATATACGGACAGAGTTATGGTTTGAGAATTCATTCTCAAAAGAATAATGGGACCACAGTGGAAATTCATCTTCCGCTAATAGTAGAGGGAGTTTTTCATGAGGATTATGATTGTAGATGATGAACCTAAAATTAGGCAAGGACTTAGGGCTTTGCTTTCCGGTCAAGAAGGAATGGAAGTAGTGGGGGCTTATGAAAGTGCTATTTCTGCGTTGCTCTCCATTTCGGAGAAAAACCCTGATGCTCTCATAACAGATATAAGAATGCCTGCGTGTAATGGCTTGGATTTTATAGAAAAAATAAGAGAGAAAGATGAACGCATAAAGATCATTATCCTTAGCGGCTATAGTGAGTTTTCTTATGCACAGCGGGCTATTAAATATGGGGTATATAGATATCTGACAAAACCGACTAATCCAAGAGAACTTCTTATGGCTTTAAGAGATCTTGGTTTTAATGCACGAAAGAATGATGGCGAAGCAGTTGAAAAAAATATATTCTCAGAAAATTTTGAGGTGGGAAATTATTTAGTTAGAGAAGCAATGAATTATATTGAAGTGCATTATGCAGAAAAAATAGGACTCAAGAGTATAGCAGATGTTTTACATATTTCTCCAAACTATTTATCGGACTTGTTTCGATTACATTTGAAAGATAATTTTTCGGATTATCTTTTAGCTTTTCGATTGAAAAAAGCATGTTTGTTTTTGGAGCTGCCACAATATAAAGTATCAGATGTTTCTCAAATGGTTGGGTTTAAAGATGCGACTTATTTTAGTACAGTATTTAAAAAAGCATATAATGCCACTCCTTTAGAATACAAAAATACTGCAAAAAAAACTATATAAATAATATTCTTTTGCAAAACTGTATACATAATATACGCAAAATAAACAAAAACAATAAAATATATGTAGAAAACAAATAAAATCAGTAACTTATCATGTATTCAATAAAAAACAAAGAAGATATACTGTTCATAAATACAAGTACAGAAAAACAGGAGGTCTAATTATGAAAAGGAATCGTTTGTTTTTTTCTGCAAGCTTAGCGTTATTGGCGTCTATGATGGTTGCTTGCGGCGGTGGTGGAGCAAAATCTGAATCGAAATCAGAGAACAGTGAACAACAGAATGCCGAGAAGACAGATTCAGAATACTCCGGTATGAAGATTGTTTTAATTCTTCCCGGTAGTGTTGATGACCAGAGCTGGAATGCCAGCAATAATGCCGGAGCAAAGCAGTGCGATAAGGAACTGGGAACCAAGATTGAGGTGGTTGAGTCTGTACCCGTAGAGGAATTTGAACAGACCTTCACAGAGTACGGTGAGAAGGGATATGACCTGGTAATGGCTGCCGGAAGTCAGTTTGATGAAGCTTGTGCGGCAGTAGCGCCTCAATATGAAAAGACAGTTTACACTATTATCAATGGAACCAAGAGTGATTCGGATAATATGGTTCCGGTATTCCCGAAAGAATATGAAGGTTCCTATATTGCAGGAGTTATAGCCGGATATACTACGGAGAACGGCAATTTTGCCACAATGGGCGGAGAGTCTAATCTGGCCATGGTACACCTTTTGGATACCTATGAAGGGATAGCTGTAGCAACCGCAAAAGAAAGGGGAATAGCTAATGCAAAGGCGAATCGTTCTTTCTTAAATACCTGGACCGATGTATCTATCGGAAAGGCAATGGCATCACAAATGATTGATAATGGTGCTGATACAACGTTCTGTTACTCCAACGAGGCAACTTCAGGTGCCATTCAGGCAACAGCTGAAAAAAAGGCAAAATTTGTAGGATTTGCAGCGAATAAGAATGAGGAAAGTGATTGTGTAGTGGCATCCGTAAGTATGAACTGGGCCAATGTATATCCTTGGATTATTAAGGGCATCAAAAGCGGTGAATTAAAAGGTGCTCAAGAAGTAGGTGTAAAAGAGGGTGTATTTGAAACCATATTTACAGACCAGTGTTCAGAGGAATGTAAGCAGGCAGTTGAGAAGGCTACGGAAGAAATTACAAATGGAAAAATAGACTTTAAGCAGTATTTTTCTGAATAGATTTATAAAAAGGCAGTGTTAATCCAACGCTGCCTTTTTCATAAAAAGCCTTAGGAGATGCATTATATGGGAAAAAATATTATTGTTGAATTAAAACATATCAGCAAACGTTTTGCCAAGGTTTTGGCAAATGATGATGTATCTATGGTGATTAAAGAGGGAGAAGTAGTTGCTCTCTTAGGGGAGAACGGTGCCGGAAAAAGTACCATAATGAAAATCTTATATGGACTTTACCACGCTACAGAAGGAGAGATTTTTATTCATCAGAAAAAGGCGGAAATTCGCTCTCCTAAAGAAGCTATGGCTTGTGGAATTGCTATGATTCAACAGCACTTTTCCTTAGTGGAGGCACATACAGTTACCGAGAATATCATATTGGGACATTGCAAAGGAAAGATTGATTTTAAGGAAAAAGAAAAAGAGATTCAAGCTCTTGCTGATCAATATCACTTTGACGTTCCTGCAGGGGAATTGGTAAAGAATCTGACGGTTGGCGCACAGCAAAAAGTTGAAATTTTAAAGGCACTATATCTAAATGCAAAAATTATTATTATGGATGAACCCACAGCAGTACTTACTCCCCAGGAAGCGGATGTGTTAATGAGCTTTGTCCGAGACTATGTAGCTAAGGGAAATTCGATTGTCTTTATCACCCATAAGATGAAAGAGGTTTTAGAAGTATCGGACCGTATCATTGTACTGCGAAATGGAAAAATAAGTGGAACGATAGAAGAAGGGGAGATTCGGACTGTTAAAGAGTCAGAGTTAGTCAATCTGATGATTGGACATGACTTGGAAATTATAAAAGCGCCAACAATGACGGGGACAGATAATCGGAAAAATAGATTAGAGGTAGAACATGTATCTTTAAAATCTAAAGATAATATTCCATTACTGGATAATGTTTCATTTTCGATTAAAGAAGGAGAAATTCTTGGTTTTGCAGGTGTTTCCGGAAATGGACAGCAGGAACTTTGCGAAGCGATTTATGGTGCAAGAAAACTTCATGCAGGAAAGGTGATTCTTGACGGAGAAGAGATTAGCCAATTAGCGGTAAAAGAAAGAATCGAAAAGGGAATAGGATACTTAGCGTCGGATCGTTACAGGTATGGAATGATTTCCGGAATGACACTCTCTGAGAATATTCTTTTAAAAGCCAGTTATCTTAAAAACTGGGTTAAAAATGGAATCATAAAATGGAAAGAATTGAACAATTATACGGAGAATATTATTCAGGAATATAAGGTTAAGGCTCCTGACCATGAAGTTGTGATTGGTAGCTTGTCTGGGGGGAATCAACAAAAAGTTGTCGTGGCCAGAGAAGTGGATAGAGGAGAAAAGTTGATTATATTTGATCAACCTACAAGAGGCTTAGACCTTGGGGCGATTAACTATGTACACAAAACCATTATGAGAGAAAAGAGTAAGGGAAAGAGCATTTTACTGGTATCTACAGAGCTATCGGAAATCTTTGCTCTTTCCGATAGGATTGCTATTTTATACAAAGGGAAAATCATGGGGATTTTTCAAAATGGAGAGCTTAGCACAGAACAGATAGGATTGTTAATGGCAGGCTATGAATTGAAGGAGGCGTAAATGAAAAAGAAAGAGATTCTTTGTGATTTTTTACTTTGGATTCTTTTCGCAATCCTTTTAGGTCTGACAATCAGCTTTAGTTTTTTACCTTTATTATCAGTGAATCCTTTTCAGGCTCTTACGGTAATGTTTTCAGAAACATTTTCCAGCACATATAATATGGGAAATATTCTGATTAAAACGGCTCCTCTTATTTTAACCGGTTTGGCTTTTACGTTCACCTATAAAGCGAATCTGTATAATATTGGAGCGCAGGGGCAGTTCTATTCCGGCTGCATTTGTGCATCGGCAGTATCTTTAGCACTGGGAGGGAAACTTCCAGGACCAATTGTAATTCTTTTGGCAGGAATGGCTGCTATTTTGGGCGGTGCTGTTGTTGGCTTTGTAATTGGATTTTTAAAGGCAAAATTTAATGCTAATGAATTTTTGATAAGTATGATGTCCACCTATGTTATCCAATATCTTATGCAGTTATTGCTCAGAACCGGTTTGCAGGAATCAAAACATGAGTATTTGAAAACAGACTATTTGGATAAAAGCACCTGGCTGCCAAAAATCATTCCGGGCACCTCTGTTTCCTTGGGAATTGTGATTTCTTTGCTGGTTGCGGTATTGGTTTGGTATGTACTTTATAAGACTTCTTTAGGATTTAGAATTCGGGCAACCGGTTTAAATCAGGATGCTGCCAGAATGTCCGGAATCAGTCCTCAACATCAATATATGCTTGCCTTCGCCATTAGTGGTGCTATTGCAGGACTTGCAGGACTGGTGGAAATCAATGGAATGCAGCATATGCTTCTTACCGGTTTTGATACGCAGATAGGATCTTACGGAATCGGAATTGCCATTTTAGCCAATGCTCACCCGCTTGCGGTTGTGCCGGCTTCTCTACTATTTGGCTTTTTGCAAGTTGGAGGAACGGCATTGGGACATTCAACGGATGCTCCTGCCAGTGTAATTGATCTGCTACAGGGTTTTGTAATGCTCTTCGTGCTTATGTCTTTCTACTTTAGAAGAAAGGCTGAATTAAATAAGCTTAAGAAAAAGAGAATCGTGACAGAGGAGGCCTAGAATGAACAATATAACAAGCCTTTTGGCAAGAGCATTTTTTATGAGTACCCCTCTTATTCTTGGTGCGCTTGGAGAGGTGATTGCAGAGCGAACAGGAATGATGGTTACTGCTGTAGAGGGAATATTTCTCATCGGGGCATGGGGCGGATTCATAGGCGCATACATTAGTGGGAATATATATCTTGGCTTTTTGCTGGCTATGGTGTGTGGCCTCATGGTTGCACTTCTCTATGCTTTAACCACTGTATATATGAACCAGCATCAAATTGTTATGGGAACCGCAATTTCCATTTTAGTCACAGGGTTTTGTACTTTTTTTTATCGAGTTATTTTTGGCATTCAGACTACGCCTCTGAAGGTCGAGGTACTTTCCACAATACAGATCCCGGTGTTAAGTCAAATCCCATTTATCGGGAAAATTCTATTTTCCCAAAATGTTATTACCTATCTGGCGTATCTATTGATTCCGATTATTTTATTTGTGATGAATCATACAGCATTGGGACTTACCCTTAGATCCTGTGGAGAGAACCCGGAAGCTGTTGATACCGCAGGAATAGATATATTAAAGATACGTTTTGTGGCAGTAGCGGTCGCCGGTTGTTTAGGAGGGATTGCAGGCGCGTACTACTCTTTATGTAATGTGGGGATGTATACATCTGAAATTATCAGTGGTCGCGGTTGGATTGCTTTTGGAATTTGCTTTTTAGGAAATTGGAATCCGGTAGGGGCATTGATTTTCGGCACTGTATTTGGCGTATCAGAGGCGATTGGAGTTTATGTAAAAGCTTTAGGTATGAGTACCATACCCAGTGAACTCTTTAGTGCACTGCCTTATGTTTTAGTGATTGTTCTAACGGTTTGTAGGAAGGATCTCAGAGCGCCAAATAAGCTGGGACAGAATTATGTGAAAGAGAATTAATGTATAGAGTTTTGGTATCTGTATCTATACCAAAGCATTTGCTTGGTACAACAATATTTTCATAACAAAGGAGGATATGGTATGAAAAGAAAAGAACGTCTATTTCTAAGTCTTTCACTTGTGGCAGGAATGGCATTGTCCGCATGTGGCGGAGCTGCACAAGAGGCCAAAGATTCTGCTTCACAAGCTCAGATGGAGACAAAAGCAGAAGAAGCAGGGAAAACAGAAGAGACAACAAATGGAGTCGGAACAGTGGATAATCCTGAAGAGATTACTGTTCCTGCGGGTACTTTAAGCTTTTGGTCCTTATTTACCGGAGGAGATGGAGATTGGTTTAAACAAATAAAAGACCAATATAATCAAACTAATCCTAAAAATCCGGTGGAGATTATTACGCTTGTCTGGGATGATTATTATACGAAATTACAGACTGCTGTAGCTGCGGGAAAAGGCCCGGATATTGGTATCTCTCATGTTTCAAAACTATATGAGCTTTCCCAGAGTGGTGTTGCGGAGCCATTAGATGATTATTTGAAGAAACTGAACATTGATTTATCAAAGGACTATCAGAAATCCAGTCTTGACTCCGTAAGCATTGATGGAAAAATCTATGCCATTCCTTTGGATACTCATGCTGAGGTAATGTATTACAACACCAGCCTTCTGGAAGAAGCGGGAGTTACTGAAGAGGAAGTTCTCAATGTGAAGGATATGGAAGGATTTAAAGATATCTTAAAGCGATGCAAAGAAAAATTACCTGCTGAAATATCTCCATTGGGATTAACACAGTCCGGAGATGATCCCTTTAGAACTTGGTATGCAATTTATTTCCAAATGGGTGGAACGGATTTCATTAATGCAGAAGGAAAGAATACCTTAGATGTAGAGATTGGTAAAAAAGCACTGGAGGAACTGGAAGCACTTTATAAAGAAGGCTATATTCTTCCCGGTATCGATGATAGTCAGGCTTTATTCCAATCCGGTAAAGCGGCTATACTTTTTGGCGGCACTTGGTTAACCGGAGCGTATGAGCAGACTGAAAACCTTAAGTTCAATAATACAACTTTTCCGCAATTATTTGGCGATAAGCCATATTGTTGGGCAGATTCCCATACTTTGATTCTTCCCAAAAAAGAAAAAAGAACAGAAGAAGAGACTTTGTCTGCAGTTCAATTTATGGTATATGCGTCAAAAGACGGAGGTATCGTTTGGGCGGGATCCGGACAAATTCCTTCTGCAAATGAAGCTAACCAGAGTGAAGAATATAAAAAACTTAAAGGGTATAATGTGATTTCTGAGTTGGAGTATGCAAAATATGCACCAAAGAGTGAACATTATTATGGCGGAATGAAAAAAGATTTGATGGATGCAGTAGGTGCATATTTAACAGGCAATAGTTCCTTGGATGAAGCCGGAACTGCTCTTAAAGAGGCTGTGGAAAATAATTTAGATTAAAAAATCATCAAAGAATAGTAGGTAAACCATGAATAAATTGCTATCTGATCCATATAACAAACATAAAATAGGGAAAAAGCAAGCTGTGGCAATATTATTTATTATGCCTTTCTTTGTGCTTTATTCCATCTTTACAATCTTCCCTGTTTTTCAAGGAATATATGTCAGCTTATGCAATTGGAATTTGATGGGAAAGACCAGTTTTGTTGGTATAGAAAATTATAAAAAGATGATGCAGGATAAGAACTTTTACTTATCCTGCATCCATACTGTAAAATTTGTGGTTTTTTCTGTACCATTCTTGGTTGTTTTATCATTTATCCTTGCATTATTGGCAAACAGAGCCGTTTGTTTCCGACGCTTTTTAAGGACGGCGTATTACTTACCCGGAGTACTATCGGTTTCTGTTGCCTCTTATTTGGCCAGTTTTGTTTTTGCGCCTTACCGTGGATTACTAAATGGTCTTTTGAGAGCTTGCCATTTCTTGAATGGTCAGAAGGAGATTTTATGGTTACAAGATTCTAATAAAGTGTGGTTTAGCTTAGTGGCTATGACTTTATGGTGGACTATAGGATTTTCTATGTTGTTATATTTAGCCGCTTTACAGGATATACCGGAGGTTTTGTATGATGCTGCAAAAGTAGATGGTGCAGCACCACTCCAAATATTTTGGAAGATTACTGTACCGTTATTAAAACCCACAATTTTCCTTGTGATGATGCTCCAAATTATTGCCAGCTTTAAAGTTTTTGGACAAATTCATTTAATGACAGGTGGAGGACCGGCTAATACCACGCGTTCTTTAATACAATACATATATCAACAAGCATTTGAAAAGAATAAATTGGGATATGCATCTGCAATGTCGTACTTTCTATTTGTTGTCTTATGCTTATTGGTGTTTATTCAAAGACGCTTTGGAAGACAAGAGGAAGGGTGAGTATGAGAAATAGAACGAAAACAATACAAAGTAATCTTATTTCCGCACTTTCCTTACTTATTGCTTTAATTATGTTGTCTCCGATTATTTGGGGACTATTTTGCTCCATTCAATACGAAGGAAAGCAATTTCATAATGTATTTTCTTGGTTTACACCGCCTTATACATTGCAAAACTATCCTCAGGTTTTAATGAAAACAGGAGTATTTCGTTGGTTCTGTAATAGCCTGATTGTTGCTATTGTGACAACTGCATTGTCTGTTCTTGTGTCTACATTAGCGGCGTATAGCATAGCTCATATTTCCTTTAAAGGAAGTGGTTTTTTCTATTTTTATTTCCTTATTGGAATTCTTGTTCCTAGTGAGGCAACGATTATTCCTTTATTTGTATTAATGAGCAAATTAAAGCTAATTGATAGTTATAGCGGTTTGATTTTGCCATCTGTGGCCAGTTCCATGAATTTTGTAATCACTTATAGCTTTTTTAGGTCACTACCAAGAGAACTTTTTGAGGCGGTACGGATTGATGGAGGCGGAGAATGGATAATTTACACTAAAGTCGTGCTTCCGCTTTCAAGACCGATAATTGCGACGATAGCCATCATGAGTTTTATTGCAAGTTGGAATAATTATATCTGGCCGCTACTTTGTGTATTTAGCGAAAAACTATATACGCTGCCCATCGGCATTCCGACATTGATTAAGATAGAGCGACCGGATTTTGTGATTCCAATGTGTATAAACATGGTAGCCTCTTTGCCAATGATTATTTTGTATCTGATATTTGAGAAGCAAATTGTTCAAGGAATTAGTACAGGTGGTATCAAAGGATAAAGGAAAAGGAGAATAGCATGAAACATATTGAAAATTATCCCAGACCACAATTAGTAAGAGACTCGTGGGTAGAACTAAATGGGGAATGGGATTTTGCTTTTGACAATGAAAAAACCGGAGAAAAAAGCCATTGGGAGATAGGAATACCGGTGACGGAAAAGAGAAAAATTTTGGTTCCTTTTAGTCCGGAAACAAAAGAAAGCGGAGTATATATTCAGAATCATTTAGGATATTTATGGTATCAGAGAATACTGCCTGTTAAGAAGAAAGAACTGGAGGGAAAACGATTTATTCTGCATTTTGAGGGAGTAGATTATTGGAGTAAGGTTTATGTTAATGGAAAGCAAGTTGGGCAGCATTGCGGTGGCTATTCTCGCTTTTCTTTTGATGTGACTGAGTACATTGAAGATAAAGAAAATGTATTGACTGTTTTGGCTATTGACTCTTCGAATATGGAGCAACCTAGGGGAAAGCAAAGATGGGAACAGTATAGTTATGCTTGTTGGTATGTACAAACTTCCGGAATTTGGAAAAGCGTTTGGGGAGAAGTCGTTAATCAAATATATATTAAAGATGTTAAAATCACACCACAGCTATATGAACATACAGTAGAAATAGAAGGACTTGTTGAAGATGCTTGCTTGCTTTCTGTTGAAACAAAGCAATCTAAATGCCCGTTGTTTGCCAATGTGAAAGTGAAGTATCAGAATATAGATGTGACAGAGCTTCAAGCAGTAGTTCGAGAAGGAAGATTTAAGTTAAAAGCCTATTTGGATAATCCTGCTATAGATCCATTCCTGGTGAAGAGATGGAGTCCTCAGGAGCCTAATCTGTACGATTTGGAAATTAAAATCAAGGAAGGAGATGGAGTTTTAGACTCTATTTTCAGCTATTTTGGGCTTCGAGAAATAAGGATAGAAGAAGGCAAGTTCCTACTAAATGGCTGTCCATTATACCAAAGGCTGATATTGGATCAGGGGTATTGGAAGGATACAGGATTAACACCAAAGGACGAAGAAACTTTACTACATGACTTGCAAAAGATTAAAGAAATGGGCTTCAATGGAGTAAGAAAACACCAGAAGATAGAGGATGAGAGATTTCTTTACTTGTGCGATACCATGGGTATATTGGTATGGAGCGAATTCCCATCAAATTATTGCTTTAACCAAGAAAGTATTATAGCTTTTACAAAAGAATGGATGGAGGCAGTAAAACAAAATTATAATCATCCCTCTATCATTGCCTGGACGCCTTTTAACGAATCATGGGGAGTCTTTGAGATTGAAAAAGAAAAAGCAGAGCAGTATTTGACGGAAGGAATATACTATTTGACAAAATCTTTGGATCCATATAGACCAGTAATCTCTAATGATGGTTGGGAACACACCAAAACGGATTTGTTGACACTTCACGACTATACGGAAAGAGGTGAAGATTTCTTCAATCGATACAGCACTTTTATGGAGCAAATGAAGACTACGGAAGAATATCATTGTGGATTTAAATCAGCATTTTCCAATGGATATCAATATGATAAGCAACCAATATTACTTACTGAGTATGGTGGAATAGCATTTTCCACAAAGGAAAAAGAACAGTGGGGATATGGCAATACTGTAGAAACAGAAGAAGCATTTTTGGAAAGATATGAATCCATAACGAAGGCCATAATAGAACTTCCGTTCTTCCAAGGTTTTTGTTATACACAGTTAACGGATGTGGAGCAGGAAGTAAATGGACTGTTGGATGAAAACCATGAATATAAAGTGTCCCCTGAGACGATCAGAAAAATTAATCTTACCAGGCCATCTGACGGAAGGTTAATTCATTTATTCGACTAAGATATAAGAATGTTGGAGGCTGAAAAAGCACATTTACCAAGAGGTAAGTGTGCTTTTTATTATAACGAGTATCGCTCGCAAAGTGTTTGTAGATAGTCTTGTGATTGAGGTATTGATTATTTTAAAATCTCCGGCTCTTCCGTTGCGATATAAGCTTCCAAACTATTCTTATCCACTAGGGAGGGAGCGGCTCCTTCTCTTGTGACACTTAGTGCTGCTGCGTAAGTTGCAATACGGATAGCTTGATCCATAGGATAGTCTAGAAGAAGATAAGAAGCTAGGGCACTGATAAAGGCATCGGCTGCTCCTGTGGTATCGATTGCTTTAACTTCTTTGGCGGTATACAGCCCTAATATTCCTTTTCCTTTTGCGAAAAGTCCTTGTTTTCCTAGTGTTATAATCACCATATTTGTCCCTTTTTTTAGAAAGTAATCGGCACACTGTTCTAAGAGGGATTTGTCGCAAGCTTCTTTTGCATGCATCCTCTGTAGTTTTTTGGAAAGCTGAGATTCTTCCGTAGATAAAAGAATCTGTGCCTCCTCTAAATTGGGGAGGAAGATATCTGTTAAGGCAAGGATTTCCGAGTCTATTTGCCTTATGGAGGAAGGCTTCAATAGGACAGGGAGCTTGTAGCTTTTTGCTAAACGGCAAGCGGTCAAGATCGTATCCTGAGGAACTTCGGTATTTAGAAGACATAGATGACTGTCTTTGAAGGCGGAAAGTGCCTCTTCAACATTTTTCTTACTGACAAATTCATTGGCACCGGAAAGGATGGAGATGATAGAATCTCCGTTGTTATTTAGGAAAATATATCCCTTGCCGGTTGATTCTCCGTGGATACGCTTCAAATAAGCAGTATTGACACCTGCTTGCTTTGCGCTTTCGTATATGGTATCTGCTTCCAAATCATCTCCAACAAGCCCTATAATGCTGGCGTGATGCCCCAATTTGCTCACTCCGATGGCTTGGTTCATCCCTTTTCCTCCTAAATAGTTGGAAGAATGACTGGTCTTGGCTGCCATTCCCGGGCTGGGAAGCTCTCGAAAAAATAGGTAGGAATCAATATTTACACTGCCCAACACAAGAACTTTTTTTCTTTGAGTCATAGCAGGGGCAGAAATAGATTTAGTGTGGTTTAAATGATAGTCCGGCTGAAAGTGCTTTCGCTCCTGTTCTGTATTTTCGAAATGCTCAAGGTGCTTAATCAGGCAGGTGCCAAGGTATTCTCCAAATTCTTCAAAGGGGATTAGTAGGGCTGAAATTTCGGAGAAGTTATGAATATTGCTTTGATGTTTGCATAAGGTAAGTAAGGAAAAGTCATTGGGAATATGCAAATGACGGCTTAGTAATCTTTGATAGATTTGAAAGCCGCTTTGGAAGTGCAGGGTTAGTACGGCGCTAATACTTCCGCAGGAAATATGGCGGTAAAATTTTTCGTTATCTTTACAGAAAATGAATTCTTCCGTAAAAGGAATAGTATTTTGATACAGGCAGCTTTTAAAACCTTCAATAAATTCATTGCGTATAGTACAGTCTTTTTCTACCACAAGGGCAATTTTGGAATGTCCTGCTTGGATGAGTTTTTGGGTTAAAAATTCTGCCATACTTTTATAAGAAATAGTGGGAAGAAAGTCTGAACCGGGAATATCTTCTTCTGTACTGAAAAGAAAGTAAGGTTTTTTGCTCTGTTTTAGTTGTGCATGGACTTCGGGAGATGGCTGGGAACTGATAGGGTTAAACAGAATGCCGTCAACATTACTTGAAGCAAGCAAGGACAGGTTTTTTAATTCTTGCGACTTGTTTAAATGGCTTTCCAGTACTGTTATACCATAACCGTAGGAGCGAGCAATATTCATTAATCCTTTCAGGAGTCGGTCATCAGGAATACAGTCTCGAAAGATGACTCCGAAAATGCTGGTTTTTTCGGGATATTGTGTTCTCACAAAAGAGTAGGGTTTATAATTATGAATTTTTGCAAGGGAAAGGACATGCTCTCTTGTTTGGGGGCTTATATTGGCGTCTTTATGATTCAAAATCTTGGAAACGGTAGATACAGACACGCCGGCTAATTGAGCAAATTCTTTTATGGTCATACTTTTTCTCCTACATTCAAATATACGATTATCATATAACAAATTGCAGAGATTTAGAACATTGGAATTCAACTGGAGATGGAGTAAAAGATAATGGAAATAGTGGCTAATTGTAAGAAACAGATAAAAAAATTAAAGAGAACTAGGAGAAAAAGAGATAAAGCCTTTTGATAATAAAAACAACAAATGCAAAAAATGAACATATTGCATAATAATAAAAATAAATTTAGTCAAAATGAGATAAAATAATCAACTATCATATATTGATATTGACATAATTCTGCAAAGTGATATATCTTATGAATAAGAAAATGAGTATAGGAAAATAGTTTCCTATACAAATAATCCATGTAGCGTATAAAAATCTATTTTTTATGAAGGAGGAAAAAAGAGAATGAAAAAGTGTCTGAGTTTGATTCTGGCAAGCTTGCTAAGCTGTTCCTTATTGCTGGGATGCGGAAAGTCTGCAAATGAGGTGGCAGAGTCTAATGCGAACAAGACCGAGGCTACACAGGCTGATGCTAAGGAGGAAAAGTCTTCTGAAAAGTCTGATTCCAAAGAGAAGAAGGGCATTCGTGTTTGTATCGTTTATACAGGTAACTTGGGAGATAAGTCCTACAATGATTCTTGTAATGCCGGTGCGAAGAAGGCAGTTGAGGATTTCGGCATTGAATTAAAGTCTCTTGAAGGAACTACAGCACAGGAATGGGAAGCGAATTTGGTAGCTGCCTGCGAAGAAGGCTATGATCTTATCATAGGCGCTTCTTCCAATATCGCTGATTACATTACAGAACATGCTCCTAACTATCCGGATGTTAAGTTTGCGGTAATTGATACAACCGTTAATCTTGACAATGTAGAATCTATCAGCTTTGCTCAGAATCAGGGTTCCTTCCTTGCCGGTGCTGCAGCAGCAATGTTTACACAGAAAACGGATATTCCTAATGTAAATGATGCTCATGTTATCGGATGGGTTGGCGGAATGGATATTCCGGTACTCCATGATTTCTACACAGGATATGAGCAGGGTGCAAAGTACATCGATCCGGATGTTACTATTTTGCAGGCTTTCGCAGGTTCTTGGACAGACCCCTTAAAGGGAAAAGAATTAACTCTTGCACAGTATGAGCAGGGTGCTGATATTGTTATGAATGTGGCTTCCGGAACAGGAACAGGAATTTTGGAAGCGGCAAAGGAAGCTGATAAGTATGCTATTGGCGTTGACTTGAATCAGGATGCTGACCAGCCCGGACATGTGGTAACTTCCATGGTAAAGAGAGTGGATAATGCATGCTACCTTGTTATTCAGTCTGTTGTTGAGGGAAAATTTAAGGGCGGTTCTACACAGTATCTGTCTTTGGCAGAGGGCGGTGTAAGCTTAACCGATTTCGCAGAAATCAAGAAGTCTTTAGGAGAGAAGTTCCCACAGGATATTGTGGATAAGTGTGAAGAACTATCTAAGAAGATTGTCTCCGGTGAGATTGTAGTGAAAAATTATGAAGGTTTCGGTCCGGAAGCATAAAGACTGAAACTTTGTGTCGGGCATGGGACTCTTTAGGGATCCCATGCCCTTTCTTTATCAGTTAAATGAGGGAGAGTAATGAGTGAATTTGTTGTAGAAATGAAAAACATCGTAAAATCCTTTGGAGAAGTACATGCCGTAAAAGATGGACAATTCAACCTGATTAAGGGGGAAATTCATTCATTAATCGGAGAAAATGGAGCAGGAAAGTCTACTATGATGAAACTGCTTTACGGTATGTACCCCATAGATTCCGGTGAGATTATTGTTAAGGGACAATCCATGGGTAAGTTAGATCCAAAGTTGGCTATTCAGCATGGAATCGGAATGGTTCATCAGGAATTTATGCTCGTCAATGATTTGACTGTGTTGGAAAATGTTATTTTGGGTTTTGAGCCTAAAAAGGGACTACAGATTGACTTTGATAAGGCAAGAAAAGAGATTCAACACTTTATTGACCAATACAACATGGAGATTCAGCTGGATAAGAAGGTGAGCCAGATTTCCGTGGGAGAAGCACAGCGTGTAGAAATCATAAAAACACTGATGAGAGGGGCGGACATTATCATCTTGGATGAGCCTACTGCTGTTTTAACTCCTCAAGAAACCAGGAAGCTTTTTGAAATTTTAAATAATTTAAAGAAAGAGCAAAAATCTTTGGTGTTTATCTCCCATAAGTTAAATGAGGTTATGGAGATTTCGGACCGTATATCTGTTATGCGGCAGGGGTTGCATATGGGAGTTATATCTAAAGAAGAAACTTCTCCACTGGATTTGACCAAGAAAATGATTGGCCGTGAGGTGTTTCTGCATATTGATAAGACTTATGAAAAAGCGGGAAAGAGAATTTTGGATGTACAAGATGTATGGATTCCCAGCCAAAAGGAAAGCTCTAAAATTCGAGGCCTGTCCTTACATGTAAATGAGGGAGAAATTGTGGGCATTGCCGGCATAGATGGAAACGGCCAGTCAGAGCTGATTGAAGCAATCACCGGTTTACGTCCTGTGGAGAAGGGGCATATCTTTCTGGATGGAAAGGAAATTACCAATCTTGCTCCGAAAAAAGTTCGAGAAGTGGGATTGGCTCATATTCCGGAAGATAGAAATACCCGGGGACTGAACAGAACCATGAGTATTGAAGAAAATTTAGTTGCGGTGGAAGTGGACAAAGCGCCCTTCAGTAGGGGAATGGTAATGAATACAGCTGCTATGGATCGGCATTCGGAAGAAATGGTGAAGCGCTTTGATATTCGCCCCACAGACTATAAGCTACCGACTTCCTCTCTTTCCGGAGGAAATGCACAGAAGGTAGTGGTGGCAAGAGAAGTTTCCATGAACAAGAAGCTACTGGTGGCGGCTCAGCCTACCAGAGGAGTGGATATCGGTGCCATTGAGTCTATTCAAAAGACTTTGGAGGAAGCGAAGAAGAATGGTGCCGGAGTGTTACTGGTTTCCACAGAGTTGGAAGAAATCACATCCCTCTCCGATCGCATCATTGTTATTCATGAAGGAACGATTACCGGAGAGCTTAGTGCCGGGGAGGCAAATGAAAACAACCTGGGACTCTTGATGATGGGAGGTACGGTGGACCATCAGGTAAAAGAAGATATGACAAAGCAACAGCCTAAAGTTGATGTAGAAGACCATCAGGCAAAAGAAGGCGTGACGGAACATCAGTTACAGGAAGGAGGAAAGGGAGATGAATAAGTCTTTGAACAGCTTTTTGAAAATATTGTTTACCTTTTTCCTGGCGATTTTGGTGGGCGCCATTTTTATTCTTGCCATTGGGGAAAATCCTATTGATGCTTATCTGGCATTGTTAAAAGGCGCTTTGGGAACAAAACTGGGAAGAGGAAATGTCATTGCGGGCTTTACTCCTTTACTGCTTACTGCAACAGCTTTTGCAGTGGCAGCTAAGGCTGGTGCGTTTAATGTCGGAGTAGAGGGAGAAGTAATTTTAGGAGGCATTACTGCTGCTTATATCGGTATCAATTGGGGATTTTTATCTGTACCTCTTTTATATCTTGCCTGCTTTACCGGGGCCATTGTGGTAGCCATGCTATGGGGCTTGATTCCGGCGATTTTGAAGGCTTATTTTAATGTATCGGAAGTCTGTGTAACGATTTTGATGAATACGGTAGCGCTGTATATTGGTTCATATCTGGTTAGTGGACCCATGAGCGCAGGAGTGGCTACTCCTCAGTCCAAGCCTGTGCTGGTAACGATTCCGAAAATCATGAAGCCTTCTTCGGCAAATATGGGGGTTTTTATTGCTATCCTTGTGGTATTGGCAGTCATTTGGATGACTTATAAGACAAAGTGGGGATATAAGATTAGAACTGTGGGAACCAATCCTGCCCATGCGGATTATGCCGGTATTAATTCTAAAAAAGTCTTTATCGGTGCGATGTTACTTTCTGCAGCCCTTGGTGGAGTTGCAGGATGCATAGAAGTTCTTGGTGTACATGGATACTATCTGGACGGTTTTGCAAGGGATTTAGGAACGAATGGTATGTTGGCAGCATTAATTGTGAAGTCAAACATGCTCTTTACTCCGTTTGTGGCTTTTTTCTTGGCGGTATTAAAGGCAGGGGCTATGGCTATGCAGCAGGCTACCAGCGTACCGAAATCTATTGTAGATACTATCTCTGCAGTGTTTATTATTATCGCAACCATGGATTTTGTCATTAGTCTTCGGCAGCGGAGAAAGCTGGAAAAGGAATTAAAAACAGAGATAGCTTCGAATCAGATAGAGAAAGGAGGGGATAAATAATGTCAGAGAATTTAGGAAAAATCTTTAATCTATCACTGATTTATGCAACCTTCCGGGCATCCACTCCCATTATCTATGCAGCTTTATGTGCAGCGATAACGCAGCAGGCAAATATTTTAAATATCGGTACTGAGGGAATTATGCTGGTGGGAGCCTTTACAGCGGTGGCTGTGAGCTATTTTACCGGTAGCTGGATGCTGGGAATCCTGGCGGCTATGCTTGGCGGAGCTCTCATTGCCATGATTATGGCTGTCAGTCATATTAAGTACAATTCTGAAATTTGTGCCATCGGTATGGGAATAAATCTTTTGGCTATTGCATTAACCAAGTTTATGCTTCAGGTGTTTTTCCATACCAGCGGAAGCTTTTCCAACCCCTCAATCGTTCCTATTCCCAAATTGCATATGGCATTTTTGGAAAATGTTCCGGTCTTAAACAGCTTGTTTAATGACTGGCGCTTTACGGAATGGTTTGTAATTATCTTTATAATTCTTTTGCAGTTTATCTTCTATAAGACGGTATGGGGATTACGCCTTCGTGCTGTAGGACAATTTCCTATGGCTGCAGAAACTGCGGGAATTCAAGCGAATGCAGTTAAATATCAAGCTATGTTGATATCCGGTTTAATCGGTGGATTGGCGGGAGCCCATTTATCTTTGGGCTATAGTACACAGTTTGTGGAAAATATGACCAACAGCCGTGGTTTTATGGGGGTTGCGGCAATGTACTTCGGCGGTGCAAATCCGGTGCTGACAGCGATGGGGTGCTTGCTTTTCGGATTTTCCGATTCTGTTGGAGCCAGATTACAGGCCTACGGTATTCCTGCTCAGTTTATTTTGATGATGCCCTATATTGTGACCATTGTAGTACTGGCTATTTCCATGGTGGTAAAGATTCAGGCTACCAAGAAAAAGCAGTCTTCATTAATTACGAATTAGAGAATGTTATTTGAAATTGAGTTTAGGATTAAGAAAATGGAAGGAATGTTAAAAGAATGAATAAAAGAAAAATTATATTAGATTGTGATCCGGGACATGATGATGCAGTGGCGATAATTCTTGCGGCAAAGAATCCTAATTTGGAACTTTTGGGGATTACTGTTGTTGCAGGAAACCAGACTTTGGAAAATACTCAGAGAAATGCTTTACATTTAGTACAGCATTTAGATCTGAATCTTCCGGTTTATGCAGGTTGCGGTCAACCTATGGTGAGAGATAAGGTGATTGCCGGAGACATCCACGGGGAAACCGGTTTAGATGGTCCTGTATTCGAGGAATTAAATCGGGAAATTGAGGCAGATCATGCTGTTAACTACATCATTAAGACTTTGATGAATTCTCCGGAAAAAATCACTGTGGTTACTACCGGCCCTATGACGAATTTGGGTATGGCTCTTCGTATGGAGCCGAAAATTGTGGATAAGATTCAAGAAATTGTTTTTATGGGTGGTTCCTACGCCAATGGAAATGTAACTCCTGCTGCGGAGTTTAATATATTGGCGGATGCAGAAGCGGCTCATGTTTGCATTTCCTCCGGGCTTCCTATTACCATGGTGGGACTGGATGTTACCAGAAAGGCTCTTTGCTATCCTCAAATTGTAGAGCGTATGAGAAAAGTAGGAAACAAGGCTTCTATGTTATTTACAGACTTGATGGCGTTCTTCTGTAAAACACAGAAAGAAGTTTACGGTTGGGAAGGTGGTCCCTTACATGACCCGATTACCATTGCTTACCTAATTGACCCGACAGTTTTAACGACTAAGGCAATGAATGTAACAATTGACACTTCCAGCTCCCAGTCCTACGGCAGAACGAATTGTGACTATTTCGGCTATATGAAGAAGGAGCCAAATGTCAATGTAGGTATTGATATTGATGTAGAAAAGTTTTGGGACATTGTGGAAGATGGCTTAAAACTATACGACTAATGTGGAAAAGATAGTCGGCAATGGGGTATCTCCGGGAGGAATACAGTGGAAGCTTTAAAAGAGGTTTTAGAAAAAAACAAACAGAAATACATTAATTGCCTATCGGAGCTCGTGGCGATAGACACTCATGATTTGGGGCATGGGATTGATGGTGGCCTGGAAAAACAAGGACAGGATTATATGGTGGAACTCTTTAGGAAGATGGGAGCAGAAGTCACTTTGGATCCTATGAAGGAAGAGGATATTGAAAAATGCTTCTCCCTTTATCAAGAGGGAAACCTGGGGCACCAGCAGACTGATCGATACAATGTTTACGCCCATTTTAACGGAGAAAAGCCCGGTAAGACGCTGATGTTTAACGGTCATATAGACGTAATGCCCGCGGATGAAGTGGAGGAATGGACTACGCCTCCCTTTAGCCCTACGATAAGGGACGGAAAGCTTTACGGAAGAGGTACTGCAGATATGAAGGGGGGGCTGATGGCTGCAACTAT
>CALIEL010000356.1 GCA_938022235.1 Oribacterium parvum | reverse complement strand
CCTGGGATTGGGGATTATTGGATACAATATTTAAAGCGGTATTTAAGCCTACGATATCCAGAATCTGGAAAGGGCCAAGGGGAGAACCGGTACCCAGTCTCCAGGTCAGGTCAATGGTGGCAGGGTCTGCCACTTCCTTGGCCAAAAGCATTTCTCCTGCGCTTAAGAAGGGAATCAGCATGGAGTTAAGGATGTAACCGGGCTGTTCCTTATGTAAACGGAGGGGAATCATTTTAATTTCAGAGGCAAAGTTCGCCACTGCTTCATAGGCTTCTTTGGAAGTGCCATCATGACCCATGATTTCAGCGGTATTGCTCTTCCAGATGTTATTGGCAAAATGGATAGCCAGATAGTTTTCGGGTCTGGAGAGACAGTCTCTAAACTGGCTGGGCACCATGCTGGAAGAGTTTGTGGCAACAATGGTATTTTCCGAAAGGAAGGGATCGATAGCCTTATAGAATTCCCTCTTTGCCTCAGGATTCTCCGCCATACTTTCAATAATTAAATCTGCATCCTTGCAGGCTTCGGAAAGGTCGGTAGTAAGCAGAATATCCTTATGGGCTCTTTCTACATTTTCCAAAAGCTTGTCAATATCCGCCTCTGTAACAGAGGAAGAGTCAGGAATCAATCCTCTGGAGAAGCTCAGTCCCTTTCCCAGGTTCTTTTTTGCTTCTGTCAGCTCATTCTTATAAATCGTATAAAGTCTTTCCAGCTTCGGCTTGGTTCTCTGGATAGAGTCCTCACTTCTTAGCCAAATCTTTACGGAAAATCCGGAAAATGCAGTCTGAAAAGCAATTTGGGAACCCAAAACTCCACCGCCTGCTACTGTAATATTTTTAAAACTCATAACGACCTCCATTTCTATCTTAAAAGATATTTTAAAATTAAATTGTGTAAAATATATTATAACAGAAAGATAATGAAAGGAAAGAGGCGGGGAAGAGACTTTATAATTATTTCATTTTCTGCAAGTCAGCAGTTGTATCCGCTACGAGGCGAAGTTAGCGAGAGCGTGCCCCGCTTTCAGACCTATATTGCGTAACTGCTTTATCATTTTTAATTTACCATCTCTTTTATGCAATACTCCTTGCAAGTTCCAGTAAAAATTGCGATAATAACCCTTAAAAAAAGCTAACAAATTTTATTTTATAAGGATGGAACCATGCAGGAAAATAGAACTTACTATAAAAAGAAAATCGTACTGGCGTTGTTTATTATTACCGTGATTTTCGGACTTCAAACTCTTTACACCTATTACAGTGCCAAGATTTCCGACCCTTTACAGCTTCTTTCCGCGGTTTTATACGGCACCATCAAGCTGTTCTTATTCGTTTCTCCCATTTCTGCGGAGGAAAAATCCAGCATTTTTTATGAGTTTGCCAAGTGGATGGCGCCGATTCTTACTTCCGCCTTCATCTTTACCCAGATTTCCAACATTTTACTTCATGTGAAAAATATGCTTCTGAACAGAACCAGTATGCATCATGTACTGGTTTTTGAAAACACGGAGATGGGGGAGACGCTGATAAGCAATCTGATGAAGGAGAGTACGCCCTATAAGATTTCTTTGATTACCAAGAATTTTTTGGATGACCGTTTGAAAAATAAATATGAGAAGAAGGGGATAGCCACCTATCAGATTGATTTTGAGCATTGTGATGAAAATGAAGTCAGGGAGCTTTTTTCAGCTTTGCATATCCATCATGCTAAGTATATCTTTTTCTGCTCTGACAATGATTTGGAAAACTATGCCCTATATGCCAATGTGATTAAGCGCATTAAACCTAGACGCCCCATTACTTGCTATGCGAATTGTAGTTCCAATACGGTGGTGGGCTATATGGAAGAGCTGCTTTCTGAGGAAAGAAAGGGGGAAGAGCTTCTCAAGAAGATAGACACGGTGCACTTTAACCAAAAGGACCTGACCGTACGGATGCTTTTGGCTGAGCCCGCTGTGAAGCATAGCATCTTAAAAAGTCTTGAGGGGATTTCAGAGGATAGCCATATAGCGGATTCCACAGAGAACAGTCATCATTCGACGGATTCTACAGAGAACTGTCATCATACAGTGGATTCCATAGAGAACAGCATCAAGCCTCTCCATGTATTGCTTTTTTCCGTAAATGATTTGACCCTGCCGTTACTGAAGCAGTTGGCTAACGATGCCACCACTTCCTTAACGAGAAATCTGAAAATCAGCATTTTAGAGGAAAATGCTTCCCAAAGAATGCAGGAGCTTTTGGATTTAAACGCTCCGGAAAGGGAAGGATTACTAAGAGCGCTGGAGATAGAATGCATAGACTTAGGCCATGAGCAAAGGAATTTACAAAATTATCTTAAGGGGCTGGGGAAGGAAGAAAGTCCAAGTCTCATTTTCCTGATGCAGGAGGATGTGGTGAAGAGCCTAAAGGTGCTTAAGCTGATGAATCGGTACTTCGGGCAGGTTCCAAAGGTTCTTCGGAATATTTCCAATGTGGATTTGACCCATGTGCTTCCCAAAAGCAAGGAGCAGATCAAGGTTTTCGGTGATCTTTCTGAGATTATGTGCAGTGAAGTCTTGATTCGGGCATCTCTGGACAATAGAGCGAAGCAGTTCAATGATTCTTACAACAAGGCTTCCGGAGCTGCCGGCATGGGAGAGGGAAGCAAGTGGAATGAATTATCCTATGTAAAGAAGAACTCTTCCAGACAGTCTGCTACACACGCCGGTATCAAAGAGGAGATTATTCGTAGAGTACTTTCCGGAAAATCGGAAGAGGAGATTTCCGCCTATTTATCGGAAAAGCTGGAGGAGTTTAAAAAGCTTCAGGAAGCCCAAAAGCTTGGGGGAGATGGGGGAAAGGAAGAGTTTCAACAAAAATTTAGACGATACCTTTCCGAAAACCCCTTACTGGATTTTCTTTCTCGGCTGGAGCATAAGAGATGGTGTAACAGCTACTATGCCATGAACTTCCGTTATGGAGAGAAGAAGGATGAAAATCTAAAGACCCACCCCTGCTTAATTGAAGACTGGGGAGAGATTATCGGGGAGAAGTTTGACATTTGTCATCCGGAATATGATTTGCTCTCTGTCTTTACTCTCTTCCGAACAGAGGAAGAAGAGCTCTAATGTCAGAGCATCAAGATTAGACTTTAAAGCTTAGATTTTGCAATAGAGTAATTGTAGAGCCTTGAAGAATCAAAAGAATAAAAAGAATCAAAAGAATCAGAAGAATAAAAAGAATCAAAAGAAATGAGGATAGAGAATGGAAAAAGAATTGGAACAAAATGCTCCAATAGTAGAGGACGAAAGCTTACAAAATTACAGACAGGATTCCGACAGCTCTAAAGAGCTGGAGAAGGCGGCGAAGGAGTTTAAGGAAAAGGAATATAAGTTTGATGCCTTTATCAGTTACCGTCATGTGGAGCCGGATCAGAGTATTGCGAAGCAGCTGCATCAGATGATTGAAAGTTTTAAGCCTCCCAAGGAATTCAATAAGGAGGGGAAGAAAACCACCTTCCGAGTCTTCCGTGACAGAGAGGAGCTTGCGGCAAGAGACCTAAGCAGCTCCATTGAAGAGGCCTTGGCGGAAAGTCGCTATCTGATTGTTCTTTGTTCCAAGAGAACGCCCCTGTCCGAGTGGTGTGAGAAGGAAATTCGTACCTTCAGACAGCTTCACGGAGATGAGCGCATTATTCCGGTGCTGATTGAAGGAGAGCCGGATGAAGCTTTTCCTGCACCCTTGAAACAATTAAAAAGAGGGGCGGATCAGAGCCTTGCGGATGTATTGGCGGCGGACATCCGTCCGGATGAAGTTTTACATAAGAATTTTCCCGGCTATGAGGAAGTCCAGAAGAAGGACAGCGCTAAGCTGCAAAACCTGACAAAGCAGGCCCTTCACTTGCTGAAAACCGAAAAGTACCGTATTATGGCAACCATCTTAGGTTGTACCTTTGGAGACCTTAAGCAGAGGGATAAGGAAAGAAAGAATCGGCTAATTTTGACTATTTCCTCTTTGTCAGGAGCGATATTCCTGCTTTTCGGTATTTTTATGTTTAATGCCTACCAAAAGGCGGAGCAGGCTAGACAGGAGGCGGTGCAGTCCAATGCCGGTATTTTAATGAAAAGCTCCCAGGATATGGCAAAGGACGGGGACTACTTAAAGGCCGCTTTAGTGGCGGAGGAGGCGATGAAGCCTATTGGAAAGGGCATGAAAGCCTATCCGCAGCTTCAATCTGAGAAGATGAGCATTTTCAATGATGTGATTTATCACAGCGGTGCTTCGACCTTGACTTCCATTTCTACGAAAAATAAGTTGACCTTTATGGCTCTCAGCGATGATGAAAAGCTGGTGGCCTTCGGTTTAGGAAATGATGAAACCGCTATTGCCAAGGTGGAAAATGGAGAAATTATCAAGAGATTACCGGGACATAGCCAACAGGTAAAGCTTTTAACATTTTCCAAGGATGACAAGCTTTTGGTTTCCGCTGCTTTTGATAACAGCTTTATTGTCTATGATGTGGAGACTGGAGAGGAAAAGGCCAAGCTGGAGATTCCGGGAGTCCCTATGCTGGGGCGTTTTTCCGGGGATAATTCACAGTTTTTCTATGTAAGCTTTACCAATACTTCTGCGGACTTTTACGTTTTTGATGCCAATACCTGGCAACAGCTTAGTACATTTTCTATCCAGGAAACGGTAAAGTATGCGGATATTAAGAGCGATGGTTCAGAGGTGCTTATCACTTTAGGCAACAATGATGAAAATCAGCTGACAAGGAGAAGCCTTAAGGATGGCAGTGTTATTTCTACTATTGATCGGATAGGAAGAACTTCTTTAGATGGATCCAATTTTATGCTTCCTTACAAATCCGCCTTTTATTCCAATGACGGGAAGTCTATTATTTTGTTAACGGATGACGAGCTTCAAAAAATTTCTTTGGAGGATAATCAAGTTCTCTTCAGTGAGAAGATCATCACTGCAAATACCTTGAATAAGCCCTTAGTGGAAAGTGAGAATGGGGAAAAAATTGCTATAAACAGCTATGGCAAGATCCTGATTCTCAATGGAGAAACCGGAGAAAGCATAGATGAAGTATCTTTTGGTGACTTGGATTTAAAATATTTTGCGTATAATACAGAACAAAACATGGTTGCAGGCTTTGGAGAAGCAGGGATTTACTCCATTTGGAAGGATAAGGTGATTACGGATGACAGGCTGTATCTGGGGGGGATAGCACCTTCTGAAATCTACTTCTTAAAGGATGGCAGCAAGATTTTGACCAATTCCCATGAAGGCCAAAGCATTAAGATTATTGATACCAAGTCCAGAATTTCCTCGGAGCCGGTGCAGGGCAGAATTATTGCATCCTCCAATGATTCCTCCAAGCTTCTTCTCTTTAACGGGACGGATTTCCTGCTCTCCACGGATAATGGGAAGACCGGGAAAACCATCACCAATGAGAACACGGTGATTTACGGCTTGATGACCAGTACAAAACAAAACGTTCTGTCCAACGACGGAAAATACTATGCCTATGTCGGGCAAATGACGGATACCGGAACCCCCGGGCTGGTGCTTTATAATGTGGAAAGTCGGGAATCCAAAATCGTGGAAATCCCTTCTGCTTATCCGGCTCTTCGCTTTTCCGATGATGGAAAGAAAATCTATTTGCAGGATAAGAAGGAAGGCTTAAAGATCTATAGCGTTGAAGATTTAAGCTTGCTGGATACTATCCCGGAAATTACGGATTCTTCCTTGAATATCTTGGTTTCTGAAGACGATAAGATACTTCTTGTTAACCGTTTTTCAGGAACGGCCTCTCTGTACGATTTGGAAAGTAAGCAGCATCTAGAGGACATTCCTGGGGAGGTGCTGAATCTTAAGCATCAAGAGGAGGAAATCATCCTAAAGGGCATACAGAACAATACGGCCTTTACTTGGAGCAGTAAGACCGGTCTTAAGAGCCTGGACATGGATGAAGCGCTCACCCAGACGCCGGTAAGCTTCGATGATGTAAATCTGTATAATGAAAAGGAAAATCTGCTTCTTCTGATTCGAAATAATGATACGGAGCGAAAAGCCTATGTGGTGGATTTTGCCACGGGACACCTGATGATGAGCTTCACACCTTCTGTAAAGCGCTATCTTGTCAATGGGCATATCTCGCCGGAGGGAAATGTGATTATGGTGGATCAGAGCTTTAATACCATTACCGCAACGGACAACTCCGGAGTTCAGGACTATATGACTGCGGCGGTGTACCATATCCTGAGCGATGAGGAGGTTTCTGCAGAGGTGGATAAGATTCTTGCGGGAAGAACATTGACACAGGATGAGAAGGTACAGATCGGTATCAGTACGGAATAAGTCGATTCTAATTGTGGATATCGCTTTTCTGCAAAGCCATTCGAAAGCTTGAATTTTACTGTACCCATATCAGTGGACAGAGAAGGTTTGAGTCCCCCACAATAATGAACAGATGGGGAGTTATAAAAGTATTTTAAAAGTAAAATAAACAAGGGGCTGTAAGAATCATAGCTTTTCGCCGGGGGCAATAAAAAAGCTTTTGATTTCTACAGCTCCTTGTTTATTCGCTTAATATCGGCTAAAATAGAATTGAAGTAACAAATAGCCGAAAATACATCAAAAAAATACATCGAAAAAAGACATCAAGAAAAGATATCTAGATAAAATATCAAGATAATATTTTTATATAGAAAAACTATCTTTGTCGCGGAATAGGAGGAGAGTATGCCTTATATCAAAAGAAGCTTAGAAAAAGTCGTTTTGCAAGTCAGCAAGGAGTATCCGGTTGTCTTAATATCCGGTCCCAGACAGGTGGGGAAAACTACCATGTTAAAAAAACTAATGGAAGGTACAGGTAGAAACTATGTGACTTTAGATGACTTACAGGAAAGAGCACTGGCTAAGAATGATCCGGAGATGTTTTTACAGTTGCATAAACCGCCCATTCTTATCGATGAAGTGCAATATGCTCCTGAATTATTCAGTATGATTAAGCTGATTGTGGATAAAGAGCACAGAAAAGGGGATTTTTGGCTTACAGGTTCACAAATTTTTGATTTAATGAAGGGAGTACAGGAGTCCTTAGCGGGAAGGGTAGCGGTACTATCTCTTTCTTCTTTATCTCAGACGGAGATCTATGGGGGTGAAGACAGTCCTTTTCAGCTGGATTTAAAGCATTTAACAGAGCGAAAAGAAGGCAGAACAATCGCAGATTTGCAAGAGATTTTTCGTAGAATATTTCAGGGCTCAATGCCGGCTATTGTGAGTAAGGAGATAAGTAACAACAGCATTTTTTATGGTAGCTATCTAAGTACCTATATCGAAAGAGACGTACGAAACCTTTCGGATGCTATTGATTCCCTAAAGTTTTTACGTTTTCTAACCGCTGTGGCTGCCAGATGCAGTCAAATGTTGAATGTCAACGAAATAGCTAAAGATGCGGATATTAATCTGAAGCAGGCAAAAGACTGGATGGGGATTTTGGAAACCTTGGGAATCATATTTTATCTTCATCCATACTCCAATAATATGCTAAAGCGACTTGTGAAAACGCCTAAATACTATTTTTATGATACAGGCTTAGTCGCTTATCTCACAAAATGGAGTAGTCCGGAAACCTTGGAAAACGGTGCCATGAACGGGGCAATTTTGGAAAATTATGTGGTATCTGAAATTAGAAAAAGTTATCTGAATAGTGGAAAAGAGCCCTTTATGTATTATTACAGGGATAAGGACGCCAGGGAAATAGATATTATATTGGAGCATGATGGAGAACTGAATCCTATAGAAATCAAAAAGTCCGCAAATCCTGCTCCTGAAATCCTGAGAAATTTCTCTGTTTTGGAAAAGACCGGATTGAAAAGAGGAAAAGCTGCAGTTATCTGTATGAAAATGGAACTGTCAGCCTTTGATCAGGAAAACTTTATTGTTCCGGTATGGTTATTATAAGTACCGGAATAATGTTTATATGCAAAAGGGACTGTAAAATAATAAATAGATTTTCGGCAATATAGGTCTAAATAAGGGGTGGTCTGAGCCCGATACTTGCGAAAAACAAGAGAATCGCAGTTTTTTGCTTAGTATCCGATACGTGGCGAAGCTAGCGAGAGCGTGCCCCAAATTTAGACCTATATTGCTTAGAAAATTATATTTTTGAAGTCCCTTTCTAGAAACATTTATTCATGGGATGTTTAATATCCAAACAAGACTACCCAGTAATCGTTTCCTTTTTCGTCCAGATAATAGCCTGCTCCGAAGTGCTGAAATTCTCCCTTACTCATAATGCGATTGTGGCCTGCACTGGAAATCCAAGCATTTACGGTTCTGTCTGGAGTTTCGTTGTTGTGGGCAAGAATTTCTCCATACACATCCGCTTCATCCAAAACGGAGCCCCCCTCAGGTCTTGTATGGGAAAAGCTTGCAGCACATTCCTTGGCTCTGATATCTGCAATAGAGCTTAATCGTTCACTTTCTTCTAAGGCGTGTAAGTTTTGCCCTGCTCTGAATTGGTTGATTCTATCCATTGTTTCTTGCTTGTAGGAGGAACTGTCTTGAACGGAAGTAGTATCGTCCTCTTCCGTATATTCTTCCTGAACTTCCCTTGTTTGTACAACGGAATCTACAGTCCAAGCGCCATTCTCATCTACGGTATAGCCGTCGGGAGTGGTGGTATTGGTATACATCCAACCATTGGCGTCAAAGTAATAGCACTCAGCAACGCCGTCATTGTCGGTATCAATCCATTGCCATGTAGAGCGTAAATAATTTTCATTTCCTAAATCATACCACCAGGCATCCCTGGAAGTCCCTTTGGTAAAGCCTACGGAAAATGTTGGAATAGCGGAAAGCAGGAAGGCAACAGAAATGGCCATGAGAAACTTGACCATGAATTTATGCCTGGAACTTACCGGAGTTTGAAATGGGTTTTCTGAAACGGCTTCTGTTTTTAAAATGTCTTCTGTTTCTGAAATCTGATTTGTAAGTTCTATAGTTGGATCTATTTCGACGGAGGAATTCTCCAAAATTGTATTTTTAAACTGGAAAAATTTTTTGTTTTGACATCCTATCATTGGTATATGGACTCCTTTCCGTGTATGCATATTAATGCATAAATAAAGGTAAATCAATAGGCTTTCGCAGATGTCAAGAAACCGTAAAATAAAAGTGTAAATCTATGAAGACAAACCTAATATTTTGGTAAGGATAAGGCATTTTTGATTACAATATTGTGTCGCATTTCTTAATTTTTTGAACTAAAATAAATCTTAAGAATGGTGATAATAATGAATACTTTAAGTGTTTGTTTTTTATAGAATTTGGAGTAAACTGCGAAAAAAAGAATACTCTTGTCAGAAAATTCATCCTTCAGTAGAATAAAGCGAAAAGCGAAAAGCGAAAAGCGAAAAGCGAAAAGCGAAAAGCGAAAAGCAAAAAGCATAAAGCATAAGGAATAAAGCATAAGGAATAAGACATGCAGTGCTAAAAGGATGAAAGGGAAAATGATGGAAGAGCGAATCGGTATTTTGGTTTTTGGCGCGGTTTTTGTAGACATTAAGGGTTATCCTTTTTCTTTGTATCGGCCGGATGGAAGAAACGCCGGAAAGGTGGTCAAGGTTCATGGAGGGGTGAGCCGAAATATTGTGGAGGATATTGCCAATGTGGAGCTTCGACCTACCTTTATTTCCGTAGTGGATAAGGATGCTATTGGAGAAGAGGTAGTACAGAAACTAAAGCGGCATAAGGTAAATACCAATTATATCCGGCGAATTGAAGGGGGCTTAGGAACCTGGCTGGCTATCTTTGATACGGAAGGGGAGCTTAGGGGCTCTATTTCCCAAAGGCCGGACCTTTCTAAGCTGGAGGAGGTACTTTCGGAGCAGGGAGACTCTTTGTTCTCTCGCTGTGATAGTGTTATTGTGGAAATTGATATGGATTCCAAGCTTTTAAAGCAGATTTTTCAATTGGCTGAGAAATACAATAAAAAGATATATGCAGCTGTTTCCAATATGTCCATTGCCTTAGAAAGGAGAGACCTTTTAAAGACCACTGCCTGTATTGTTTGTAATCAGCAGGAGGCAGGGATGCTCTTTTCCGAGGACTTTGAGGAAATGAATTTGGAGGAGATGGCAAGCTCTCTTTCCTCCTATGTGGTAAAGGCGCAGTTCCCACAGATGATTATGACTTTAGGCAGTCAGGGAGCCATTTATGCGGAGCAAAATGGGCATTTCGGGCATTGTAAGGCAAAGAAAGTCCATGTGATCGATACCGCAGGAGCAGGAGACGCCTTTTTTGCGGGAGTGGCTATGGGACTGACGTATGGTAAGAATCTGATGGAGGCCTGTGAAATCGGTACCAAACTGGCGGCTTCCGTCCTTGGCACCTCGGAAAATGTAAATCCTCGTTTCCTTCCGGAAGAATTGGGGCTTAAGAGCTTGGAAGCCTAAGAGGAGTGTTTCAAAATGATTTCTATCATTGTTGCTGTGGCTAAAGGCGGTGCCATCGGAAAAGAGGGAAAGATGCCCTGGAAGATTCCCGGAGAGCAAAGGCAATTTAAGGATCTAACCACAGGCCATGTGGTAATTATGGGGAGAACATCCTATGAGGAAATTGGTCATCCTCTTCCCGAGAGAACAAATATCGTTGTATCCAAAACAAAGGTCTTCTCCGGAGAAAATTTATATACTGTAAAATCTTTACAGGAAGCAATAGAAAGAGCGGGGCAAGAAGAAATCTTTATTGCAGGAGGGGCAGAAATATTTCAGGAAGCACTTCCCCTTGCAGATAAAATCTATATGACTTATGTGGATATGGAAGTCCCGGATGCTGACCGGTTTTTTCCGGATTTCCCGAAAGAAGAGTACAAAAGGGAAGAAATAGAAAAGGTAGGAGGGGAGACCTCCTACCTAAGAGTCTTGTATACGAAAAAAGTTTAAATCTCTTGAGATAATCAGAGCTTCTTCACTCTTGACTTAAGCTGATGATTTTTTGATATTCCGGATTCTTAACTTAAGCTAATGATTTTCTGGTATTCCGGATTCTTGTCTTTCTCTCCCAATACTTCATAAATGCTGTCACAATCCTTGTCCATCCATTCCTCTTTCCAATCCTCAGCTTGAAAACGAATGCAGGTTCCACAGGAAGAGGAGAGGCTTCTGGGAACCGGCTCCAGACTATAGGAAATCCCTGCGGCCTCCATTTTTTTTCCGCTCATCATGGCGGAAAAATGGGTGTGGAAGGTTGCGATATATTCTTTCATAA
Organism: Oribacterium parvum; assembly: GCA_938022235.1. Classification (GTDB taxonomy): domain Bacteria; phylum Bacillota; class Clostridia; order Lachnospirales; family Lachnospiraceae; genus Oribacterium; species Oribacterium parvum_A. The sequence goes on along the minus strand of CALIEL010000356.1, from coordinate 1,122 downwards.
ATCATTCTCCTAATAAGCTCTATTCGGTCTTATTTCTTTAGTAAAATCTTGAAATCCTCTCCCTGTTTTTCATAGGAAACCTTATATCCCTTTCCTTCTCCGAAACGGGTAATATTTTCTACACAAACCATGCTGTCTACCAGGATTTCACAATCAGCTCCGGGATTTTTCTCTATGCTTTCCTTTGCCATAACTACAGGTACAGGGCAGGAGTATCCTCTTGCGTCTACCATAATCTACCTCCTTATACAATCGTATGTAATAGTATATTTTACCGGAACCGGCGAAAAGTTCCGATAGTTCTGTCATTTATAAAATAGTATTTTTAAATCATTTATTGCTTAGGCCGCCAGCTGTCCAGCATTTTTCCTGGGAAGATTCAAAACAGAAACAATCAGCAGGATAAAGAAGCAGGCAACTACTGCCACCTTTCCATAGTTGGAAAGACCGCCCAGTACGAATTCCTTGGCATCATTTAAGGAATCGGGATTTTCGGCAAGCTTGAAGTTATGAGCAAGACCTGCACCTACAATCATACCCAGAACGGTTATCATGGAATCTCCGTTTCCTTCTGCAGAAAGCACCAGCTGTCTAAAGGGGCATCCTCCCAGCATGACGGAAGCCCAGCCAACTAAAATCATGCCCAGCAGGTTCCATAGATGATTGCTGTGGGAGATAGGTTGAAGAGGGAATCCGGGCTTAAAGTTTCCTAAGACCAAGTTTCCAATCAGAATGGTCAGTAAAATCACAACGAAGCCGGATAAAAGGTGGGTATCTCTGAAAAGGATGAAATCACGGATTCCACCGACGGTACAAAGTCTTGCCTTCTGTGCCAAAGCGCCTACGATAAGAGCCACCACGAAGGATGCCAGAACAGGAGCATGTTTTGCTCCCGGTCCCTCAGTACTTAAGAAAAAAATAGCGGGGACAGAGATAAAGAGCAGGAATAAAACGGCAAAAAGGCTTGGAAGTACAATTCCCTCCGCCGGTGCAACGGGATAGGCACGATTTAGAGAAAAACCTTTCTGCAGAAAGAAAACACCGATGAGAATACCGATAATAAAGCCTAGTAGTCCTGTAATGGCATTAAAGTCTCCGCCTCCAAGGCGAATTACCATTCTT